>JAHCBC010000006.1 GCA_019634595.1 Akkermansiaceae bacterium | reverse complement strand
GCCGGGATGCAACTGCGGCTGCCCGAATGCTCCACCATCTCCCTCATCGCCCGGCTGTCGTAACCTTTGTCGGCGACCACCCGGCATCCTTCCAATCCTCTCACCAGTCCCGGAGCGATCTTCGCTTCGCTGACCTGTCCCGCCGTCAACGCCGCCCGGACCAGGCGGCCTTTCCCATCCACGACGACATGCAGTTTGGTGTTCGCTCCGCCCTTGGTGAGTCCAATGAGCTGCGCCTGTTTTCCTCCCTTTCCACCGCATGCGTCCTGATGGACTTTCTAAATTACTGGCATCGACAAACCTCAGTCTGCCGGACTGATGGCGCGCCAGAGTCCGAACCGCCGAAGCCCATACACCCTTGTGGCACCACAACCGCCACCTGCCGTAAACCGTCTGCCATGGACCGAACTGCGGTGGAGCGGCCCGCCAAGGGCAACCGGTCCGGAGAATGTATATCATGGCCGTCATCAACATCCGGTGGTCGGCGGGAGGGCGACCACCAAACCTCTTACTGTTCACCCTCAGCGAAACCCGGGACTACGTTAATTTTTTTAGCGCCATCCACAGCGCGTCGGAGATCCGGAAGTAGGAACAAGGTCGTTTCATCGGCACGAAATCTAACAGCAACCCGCTCGCAGCCAATCATTTCCAGTTCCCAAACACCGCCTAGCCTTTAGGAGAGAATGAGAGGTTTATCGCTCCGCCGAATGGCACCTGCTTTTCAGCCAAATGATGAATAGCCGGTGCAACGTTCAACTTTTTTGCGTACCTGAATCCTTTCCCGGTAACTTCAATCAATTTGAATTCACTGAAGGTAAATCGTGGAAATTTTGGGAAATCAGGCAAGAGAACAAGAATCTCGAAATCGTTGCGGCAGGATTGGAATTTAGGGCCGATACCATATAAAAGTTTTCGCCGATTCATCAAGTGCCAACCGTGGATGGCGAAGCTTATCGCCGAGAAAGTCAGAAAAGGATAAGTGGCAGCCATTCCACGCGTGCCGTAACCTCCGCGCTCCGAAAGTGCAGGACAGCGCGGTTTGGCAAGAAATTCCCTGTAATTCCACAAAACAGGCAACTAGGGAATCTGACGCTCAAATCTCGTAACCACGGGCTTCAGCGAGATTCGGTTCCTCCGAAGAACCCGGAAATCGCGATTTTTGACTCAATCTCCCTGTAAAAGCCTATTAACAGGGATGCTGAGAGGCCGGTTCTATTTGGAATTGTTCTACCCAGTTTACCACCCCTTCGAACCTTTTTGTTCTGTTTCTGCTCTCCGCTTCAATCCTGAGATCGGCATTAGTCAGAAGATCGTCCAACCCGGTTTACGTCGCGAACCTTTTTGTTCTGTTCGTCTCCTCCCTTCAAATACTGAGGCCGACATTAGTCGAAAGATCGTCCAACCCGGTTTACGATTCGAACCTTTCTTTCTGCTCCTCACCTGCCCGGCTTTGAATCCTGAGCTCGGCATTATTCGGAAGCTCGTCCTACTCCGATTTTTTTTCGAACCTCTCTGTAGGATCTGTAAGCGTTTGATATCGAATACAGAGACCGTAGCTAGTTTCCGAATTAGTCCACCGCCACTTTCTCCGCATCGAACCTTCCGGTGATCTTTTCTCACTGGGATTCCCAGCGGTTCCGGCCCAAAAGCTCAGTTGCCGCACCCCCTCCCTCAAACCGATTCCGGTTGCCCGAGGAATCTTACGCGGCCGCTTCGTCGGGGGGGGCGCCCCCCAAACGCAGGCATATTGCCGGATCATCAACGAAAACCCGGAAAGCTGAGCCTCAAATGTGTGACGATGTGCGGGGGGATTTTCCGGACCGATCCCCGCCGGAGGATCTCTCAGTGTCCGAGCATCCAGGGCCGGGCGGAGGGTTTCTGCGTCTGGAGGACTCCGAGCGGGGTTTCCTTCCGGCGGATTCCTCTGACGGGTGTTCCGCAGCCGCAGCCCGAGCCGCAGGAGTGGGGATTACTGACACGCGGCTCGTGGCGGCTTTTCTCGTTGACCGCGGACGCCTTGCGGGCAACCGGGTTCATCAGCCCGAGATTCGGCGCGAGGATCATCCTCCGCGCCGCTTTCCGGCAGTCCGGACAGCGGGCGGGGTTGTTCCTCTCATCGATGGACCGGACTTCGCGGAAATCACCGCAATCGCCACAGGTGAAATCGTAGACTGGCACGGGATGGATTTCTGTTAGAGGACTTTCGCGAGATCGATTCCCTGAGGGACCTGGATGGTGGGGCCGCTGGCATTCGGGGTGATGTCGAAGTCGAAGATTTCCGTGGGCAGCCAGAGTGTGGCGCAGGCGTTGGGAATATCGACGATGCCGCTGATGCGTCCTTCGACGGGAGCGGTCCCGAGAATCGCGTAGGCCTGTTCACCGGTGTAGCCGAATTTTTTCATGTACTCGATGGCGTTGAGGCAGGCCATGCGGTAGGCGACGTGGGGATCGAGGTAGAATTGCTTGCCCTTTTCATCGACGGAGATGCCCTCGAAGATGATGTGTTTGGTGTAGTTCGGCTGGAGCGGGCTTGGCATGAAGATGGGGTTGAGGATGCCATATTTTTGGACGCCGTTCTTGATGAGCGAAACGCGGATGTCGAGGAAGCCGGCCATTTCGATGGCACCGCAGAAGGTGATTTCGCCATCGCCCTGGCTGAAGTGGATGTCGCCCATGGAGAGGCCGCCATCTTTGACATAGACGGGGAAGTAGACTTTTGAGCCTTTGGTGAGGTTCTTGATGTCGCAGTTTCCGCCGTGTTCGCGCGGGGGGACGGTGCGGGCGCCTTCGGCGGCGGCGGCATCGCGTGCGGATCCGGTCATGCGGCCCATGTGGGCGGTGTCCGCATAGGGAAGGGTGGCGAGTGCGGGGACACGGCCAGGCTCGGTGTCGTAGAGTTCTTTCTCGCGTTTGTTCCAGGTGTCCAGGAGCTCCTTGGAGGGGAGGCAGCCGATGAGGCCGGGGTGCATGATGCCCGCGAACTCGACGTTCGGGATGTGGCGGGAGGAGGTGTAGATCCCGTGGAAATCCCAGCAGGCCTTGCGGGCGTCCGGGTAGTGGTCGGTCAGAAAGCCGCCGCCATTGGTTTTCGAGAAGAGGCCGGTGAATCCCCAGTCCGATTCTTTGAGCGTGCCGACATCGAGGATGTCCACGACGAGGAGGTCGCCGGGTTCCGCACCTTCGACCCCGATGGGGCCGCTGAGGTAGTGGACCTTGCTGAGATCGACGATCTCGATGTCTTTGGCGTCGTCGTCATTCTTGATCTGGCCGCCGGTCCAATCGATGCACTCGACCCGGAACTCATCGCCCGGCTTGACGTAGGCGACCATTGGAATGTCCGGATGCCAGCGGTTGTGGAGGTAGTCCAATGATTCCGGCGGGGCGTCGAGATCGACTTTGATCAGTGTTTTCATGAGTGTTCGGTTCAGGTTGGGATTGGGATTTTCAGACGGCGAGCATGGCCTTGATTTGTTCCGCATCGACATCGGCGCGGCGGTCTTCGCGGATGAGTTTTCCTTTATCGATGACCATGATGTTGTCGCAGGTATCGAGGACGAAGCTGAGGACCTGCTCGCTGACAACGATGGTGAGGTTCCTGAGGTCGCGGATTTCACGGAGGCTCCGCGAGATGTCCTTGATGATGGAGGGCTGGATGCCTTCCGTGGGTTCATCAAGGAGGAGGACGCTGGGATTGGTCATGAGGGCGCGGCCGATGGCGAGCTGCTGCTGCTGGCCTCCGGAGAGGTTCCCGCCTTTGCGTTTCCGCATTTCGTGGAGGACGGGGAAGAGGGCGTAGATTTCCTCGACCGCGGATTGGCTGACACGCCCGGCGACTCCGGAGATGAGGTTCTCGTAGACGTTGAGGTAAGGGAATATCATGCGCCCCTGGGGAACGTAGGCGATCCCTCCGGCGACGCGCTTGTAGGAGGGCTGGTGGGTGATTTCCTTGTCTTCCAGGGTGATCTTCCCGGAGCGGGTGGGGATCATCCCGATGAGGGCGCGGAAGAGGGTGCTCTTGCCCATGCCGTTGCGCCCGACGATGCCGAGGATTTCCCCTTTGGGAGCGGTGAAGCTCATGTCCGGGATGACGACGCTTTGTCCGTAGCAGACCTGGATGTTTTTGACGGATATCATGAGGGTGTGATTAGTGGCCGATGTAGACTTCGATGACTTTCGGATCCGCGCTGACGGAGTCCATGGAGCCTTCGGCGATCACTTTCCCGAGGTGCATGACGGTGACGCGGTCGGCGATCTCGCGGACGAATTCCATATCGTGCTCGATGACGAGGACGGAGCGGTCGGTGGAGATGCGGCGGAGCAGCTCGGCGGTCTGGGTGCGTTCACGGACGCTCATGCCGGCGACGGGTTCATCGAGCATGATGATTTCCGGTTCCTGCATGAGGAGCATTCCGATCTCCAGCCATTGTTTCTGGCCGTGGCTGAGGATGCCGGCCTCGGTGTCGAGCTTGTCGAGCAGGCCGATCTGGGAGGCGACCTGGTCGCAGCGGTTTTTGATTTCGTCCGTGCGGCGGAAAAGGAGGCAGCCGATGACGCCGCGGCCGGTGGGGTGGGATAGCTCGAGATTCTCGAAGACGGTGAGGTTTTCGTAGATCGAGGGGTTCTGGAATTTCCGGCCGATGCCGTCGCGGACGATTTTGAATTCCTTCCGGCCGCGGAGTTCCTTTCCTTTGAACTTGATGCTGCCGGAGGTGGCGAGGGTCTTGCCGCAAATGAGATCGAGAACGGTGGTTTTGCCGGCTCCGTTCGGCCCGATGATCACGTGGACATGGTTTTGGGCGAGGTAGAAGTTGAATCCGTCAACCGCTTTGAATCCGTCGAAGGAAACTCCGAGGTCTTCGATTTCGAGGACGTTGGGATTATTGATGTTCATTGGAACGGATGCTGGGGTTGTTGGTTCCGTCGGCGGGCAGGGCTTCGTCTTCGTCCGGTGAGGGCGAGCCGGGCGGCTTTCTCAGGCGGGCGATGAGCTGGGAGTATCTGCCTTTCTGGGTGGGGATCTTATCGAGCAGGCCGACGAGTCCGTTCGGGAAGAACATGACGACGGCGATGAAGGTCCCGCCCATGAGATAGAGCCAGAGGTCCGGGTAGGCCTCGGAGAAGGTGGTCTTGCCCCAGTTGACGATGAGGCAGCCGAGGATGGCTCCTATCACGGAGAGGCGACCTCCGACGGCGGTGAAGATCACCATTTCAATGGAGGGGATGATGCCGATGATGGAGGGCGACATGAAGCCGACCTGGAGGACGAAGAGCGCGCCCCCGAGGCCGCTGAGCATGGCGGCGAAGGCAAAGACGAAGGTCCGGATCATGGCGACGTTGTAGCCGGAGAAGCGGACGCGGTCCTCGCGGTCACGGATGGCGACGAGCACGCGCCCGAGGCGGGTGTTGATGATGTATTTCGATCCGAGGACGACGATGAAGAGGAGCGAGCAGGAGACGAAGTAGAGGATGCATTGGGCGTTCTCGCTGCGGATGTCCCAGCCGTTGAGCGTTCTCAGGTCGGTGATGCCGTTCCGGCCGCCGGTGTAGCCTTGGTTTCCATCGATGCCGAGGGAGAGGATGAGGGCGATGGCCTGGGTGATGATGGCAAAGTAAACCCCGCCGACGCGGCGCTTGAAGAGTGCCCAGCCGATGATGAAAGCGACGGCGGCGGGGACGAAGAAGACGGCGAAGATGGTGAAAGGCAGGCTTTTGAACGGTTCCCAGAAGGTGGGGAGGGCGGTGAGCTGGTTCCAGTCCATGAAGTCCGGGATGCCGGGGGTGGACTGGATCGAGGTGGTGACGGGATCGGAGGCTTCCAGCTTGAGGAACATGGCCATGCAGTAGCCGCCGAGCCCGAAGAAGACGCCTTGGCCGAGGCTGAGGATGCCGCAGCGCCCCCAGAGCAGCACGAGCCCGACGGCGACGAAGCCGAAGGTGAGATATTTCCCGACGAGATTGAGGCGGAAGACGGGGAGGAAGATGGGAAATATGACGAGGATGAGGAGGAGGAGCGCACCGAACGCGATGGCTTCGCCGCGGGTCTTGAAGACGGTTCTCAGGAGGAGTGGCATGGATGTGGGGATGTGGGGATTGACCGTCTCAGTGGCCGCGGACCTTGCTGGGGAAAAGACCTTGGGGGCGGATCATCAGGGCGAGAACGATGACGAGCAGGGTGGCGACTTTTCCTTTGGTGCCATCAAGGAAGAACTCGAGGATGGACTGGGCCTGGGCGATCCCGAAGGCGGAGGCAAGGCATCCGAGGAGACTTGCGGTCCCGCCGGAGACGACGACCAGGAAAGCGTCCACGATGTAGCGGCTGCCGCTGTCCGGGCCGGTGGAGCCGATGGTGGTGAAGGCGGCACCGGCGATGCCGGCGATGCCACAGCCGAGGGCAAAAGCGAGGCGGTCCACCTTGCCGGTGTTGATGCCGACGGCGCCGCTCATGCGGCGGTTCTGGACGGTGGCGCGAAGGCGGAGGCCGAAGCCGGAGCGGAAGAGGAAGAGGATGAGGAAGGCGGTGACGATGATGGAAAGCCCGAGGACGAAGACGCCGTTGATGGGAATGTCCAAGCCTTCCTTGATGGCGAACGAACCCATCAGCCATTCCGGCAGCGTGGGGGTGACTTCGCGGGCTCCGAAGAGCGAGCGGTAGGATTGCTGGAGGATGAGGCTGAGACCCCAGGTGGCGAGGAGCGTGTCGAGAGGTCTTCGGTAGAGATGGCGGATCATCAGCCATTCGACGAGGGCACCGAGCAGGGCGGAAATGACGAAGGCGAGGGCGATGGCCGCGACGAAGTAGTAGGGGCCGAAGGCGGGGGCGAATTTCTCGGTGAGCGTGGAGCAGTAGTAGACGGTGTAGGCGCCGAGGGCCATGAATTCGCCGTGGGCCATGTTGATGACGCCCATCTGGCCGAAGATGAGCGCGAGGCCGAGGCCCATGAGGAGGAGCACGCTGAACAGGCTGAGGCCGGAGAAGCCCTGCATGATCAGGATGCTCTGTAATTCTTCGTTGGTGTATTCTCCCATAAAGGTGAGGCGTGCGGAATTGGAGGAATGGACAGCAGTGTCCTGGAAAAAAGAGGGGGGCGCTCCGTGGACCGCCCCCCGGCCGGATGTTGGTCTTGTTCAGGAATCAGGAATCACGATGGATTCCTATTGGTAGCCTTTCGGGAACGGATCGGGCTCGATGAGTTCCGATTCGTAGAGGACTTTCGCTTGTCCGTTCGCGCCCCATTGGCCGATCCGGGTCTTGCTCCAGAGGTGATGGTTCGGGTGGATCTTCACGTAGCCTTCCGGAGCGGTGGAGAGTTCGATGTCCGGTGAAGCCGCGGCGATTTTCTCAATGTCGAAGCTGTTCGCTTTTTCGACGGCCGCCTTCCAGAGCCACGGGCCGAGGTAGGCGGCCTGGGTGACGTCACCGATGACGGAGTCCGCGCCGTACTTGTCTTTGAATGCCTTGACGAACGCGGCGTTGTTCGGGTTGTCGAGGCTTTGGAAGTACTTCATGGAGGAGTAGAAACCGACGAGGTTCTCACCGCCGATTCCGAGGACTTCGTCTTCGGTGACAGAGATGGTGAGCAGCGTCTGTTTGTCACTGGTGATGCCGGCCGCCTTGAGCTGTTTGTAGAACGAGACGTTCGAGCCGCCGACGACGATGGCATAGATGACGTCCGGCTTGCGGAGCTTGATCTTGTTGATGAGCGAGCCGAACTGGGTGTGGCCGAGGGCGTAGAACTCCTCGCCGACGACCTTGCCCTTGAGGACGTTCTCGATGTGCTTGCGGGCGATCTTGGCGGAGGTCCGCGGCCAGATGTAATCGGAGCCGATGAGGTAGAATGTTTTGGCATCCTTTTCCTTGGCGATCCAATCGAGTCCGGCGATGATCTGCTGGGTGGCTTCCTGGCCGGTGTAGATCACGTTTTTCGACTGTTCGAGGCCTTCATAGAAGGTGGGGTAGTAGAGCATCCCCTTTTCTTTCTCGAAGATGGGGAGAACGGCCTTGCGTGAGGCGGATGTCCAGCAACCGAAGACGGTGCCGACTTTGTCACTGACGAGAAGCTTCTTCGCCTTTTCCGCGAAAGTGGGCCAATCGCTGGCACCGTCTTCTTTGATGACTTTGATCTGTCGCCCGAGGACGCCGCCCGCGGCGTTGATCTGATCGATGGCGAGCTGCTCGGCCTGGATGGAGCCTGTTTCGCTGATCGCCATGGTTCCGGTGGCGGAGTGAAGTTGGCCGACGGTGACGGTGTCATCCGTGACGGCGAGGCCGGTGGTGTTGACTTCGGCCGTGGGTGGCTTTGCCTGGGCCGTCGCGGTTGCGGCGGCGAGGCAGGCCAGCTTGATAAATTGGCTTAATTTGTTTATTTTCATTATATTGTAGGCGAATATTACATGGTGTCAGATGAGGCGGGAATCGGATCGCCAGCCGTCATTCCATTGAGCACCGGATATGCCAGAGGCGGTGGTGCCGGGGTGAAATCGATTCACGATGCGGCGGCGGGCAGGATGTTTCATGAACGGGCGGAAGTGCCTTTCCGCACTTGATTCGCAGTGATTGGCACAGGGGGTGCTCGGTGATTTCGCAATGCGTATGTTGAGTGAAATTCAAGATGGAGTTCCACTGTCACGTTGCGCGGTTGGCATCGACCCCGGGATTGTCGATTCGAAGCGTCTGCAGATGTTCTATGTGGCGGCGAAGGAGGGTGGATTTGGAACGGCGGCGAGTTTGCTGGGCGTGAGTCCTTCGGCGGTCAGCCACGCGATCAAGGCGCTCGAGGAGGATCTCGGTTGTGCGTTGTTCAAGCGCAATGGCCCGCAGGTGAGCCCAACGGGGGCGGGGGTGCGCCTGTTGCCGATGGTGGAGGAACTGCTGCAGCGGATGTCGCTTCTGAAGAGCGAGCTGGCGGCGATCGATGGAAGGATCGAGCGGCTGACGTTCACGATTCCGGCGGAGTTGCAGGGGCTTCTGCGATCCGGCACGCTGTCGATGTTCAACGAATGTTTTCCGCTGGTGCTGCTGGAGATTTCCGTGGGTTTGGATCCGGACCGGGTGGAGGCGGGTTGTGATTTCGGGATCCGGTATGGAACGGGGGGCGAAACCTTTCCCGGGCAGATCCGGCGGGATCTCTTCGAGGAGGAGCTGGTGTGGTGTGCGGCTCCTTTCCATGAGCTGGGGCAGCGAGGAAAGATCACGCCGGGGGAGCTGCGGCAGTCCCTCTTGATTTATCCGGACCGCGGCGCCCATGAGCTGGCGGTGAGGCATTTGGGGCGTGCCCCGAATGCGGACCCGAGGAAGTGGATCCTGCCGAATCCGGAGTGCGCGAGGGATCTGACGCGGCAGGGTCAGGGAATCGCGCTGCTGCCCTGGTGGTCCGTGCGGGACGCGATCGATGATGGATCGCTGGTGGCGCTGCGGGTGCAGGGAGTGGAATTCAAGCGGGTTTGTTGTGCGGTGTGGCTTCCGGGATGTCCGCTGACGTGGGTGGCGGACGTTTTTCTCAATCTGGTCGCGGCGGAGTTTTCGAAAGAGAATGCGGAACCTGTGTAGGCTCTGAAGCAGCGGCGAGCAGAAGTGCGGTCTGGCGGGTGGGCGCGATCTGGGGAGGGAGTGCGGAGAGATCCCTGAGAATCAACAGTTCGTGAACGAGTTGCGCGGAGCTCGGGGTGAACTCGGCGGGATCGTTCTGCTGGAGGTGGAGTTCCGCGGAGCCGCCGATGATGGCGGCGGGCAGGAAGGGCCTGCCATGGCGGGCCATTTCGGCGGCGGCTTTGAGGAGGACGGAGGGATTGCGGAGCTGCCTGCGCGCGGCGGTGAGATCGAGGGCGGCAGCGGAGGGATCTGGGAAAGGATTTTCCGAAACATCGCGACGCAGGACCAGCGCGAGTTTCTGGGAGAGGAGGCCGGGGGTGAAGTGCGGGTCAACCTTTCCGACGCCGGCGGACTCGGCATACTTTCCCCACGGGGTGGGGACGATGATTCCATCAAGTATCTCCGCTTTGACCCCTTCGAGCATGAGGTTCATGGGGAGGACTTTGAATTCGAGCTGGATGGCGGACTTGTGGTTCCAGCGGGCGAGCCATGCGCGGACCTGGGAGCGGGTGAGCGAGCTGCGGCTCTCTATGCCGAAGACGAGGCGGCCGGGAGGCTTCACACGGGTGCCGGAGCGTGAAGGGTGGAGGTATTTGAAAACGGAATCCTTGACGAGGATCTCGGTTGGGCAGGGGTGGAGGAAAAGCGGGACCATCCAGTGGGCGCGCTGCCCCGGGAGGGCGAGAACTTCGTTGATGAAGACCTCCCAGGGGAGGATGCCGCCGGAAAGTTCCGCGGTGAGCATGCCGCGTGCAATGCTGCCGTAGCTGGAGCAGGCGCGGAGGCGGAGCGGAGGCGTGGGGCTTGCAGGTGGCTGCAGGGTGGTTCCGATCAGTGGCAATACCTCCAGTGATGGAACGAAGCCGAGCGGGTGGTGCGGGATGACGGACACGATGGGCGCGGAAATTCGAAGGAAACCACCATCACCGCATTCGGGGATGCTGATTTTTATGGAGGACTCCGGCGCCTTTTAAGCAGCCTGCATACCACGGGGGAAAATTGTCCACGGAGAATCCACAGATACCGCCCGGGACTGCCGTTGGACCAAATTCCGGAGTCCACATCACGGACTTCCTATTTCCCGAAGATCCCTTTCAGGATATCCCGCGTTTCCCTCACGGCTTTCTCCGCTTCGTCGAAGGTGTCGATCCCCTTCCGTATGACTTCCTCAGGATTGTCACCCAGATAGCGCTTCGAATACTTGAGCACCTTGTCCCCGCCAGGCAGTTCCTCGATGATCCTCAGCCCAGCCACGGCGATGAGGCGCTCGCTGAGATCCTCCTTCGGATCGTCAATGGTCCCGCTGATCCTGACCCTCGTCCATAGCAGCCCCCTCTCACCGGGTGAGAAGATGGCCACCTCCGCACCCGGGATGATGGACAGCACGGCAGGAGCCAGGCCAACCATCAGCTCCCCGTCCAGCTCTTCGTCACGGATGTCGAGCTGTCCATGGATGCTGATGAGGCCTTCGCTCGCCACCACCATGTTGGTCAGGCTGATCTTGTCTCCCGTCAATTTCCAGTCGGCGCGGGCTTCCGTGAGATCGAACTCGCGGAACCTGCGGGTATCCGCATAGGCCGCGAGAACATCCAGCACGGGCAGGGCCGCCAGCTTTCCATCCGTGATGCGCAATGTACCCTTCGCTTCCGTGGCCCCGGCCCCTCCCACCACCGTGAAATCCGAGGATACCTTCCCGGTGATCCGTTTGGCCCAGTTTTCCCGCACCAGTTGATCCAGGCCCACGCCGCTCAGTTCCCCTTCAAAGGCGTGGCTCCTCCCCTTCCGGTCCCATTCGCCGGAGGCGTGCAGCCTGCCGCCATCCCACAGCGTGGCGTCCGCGGAGGTGATGAACAACACACCTTCCTGATAGCGGGCCTTCACGCGCTCTATCGAGATCTCCGGCAGGAATTCCTCCGGCAGCCGCAGGGTCCCACCGCGGATCTCACCGGAGTAACTGCCCTTCGTCCTTCCGGCCTCCGCGCTTACGGAAATATCTTCGAGCAGGAAAACCTCGCCGTCCCTCAGCGTCGCGCGGATGTCCGCTTCCCTGACATCGAAACGCCGGAGTTCCACTTCGTTGGGGTACCATGGCTTCGGCCGTTCCTTTTTCGTGACCGGCGCGTCGATCTCCGCCGTTTCCTTTTCCTCCTCCATCCGGGAGGCGATGATCTCCGCCTCCAGGCGCCGCACGCTGGTATCCTTGAGTTCCCATACGCCGCGGCTCACTCCACCGAAGCCAATCTCAGTATGGAGTCCGTCCGCCCTCAGACGCGTCAGCCTCCCGCTCCCCGCCCCTTCGAAAGAATCCGTGTCCACCGCCAGACCATCCCAGCGGAAGGCCGAAAATTCCCCTTCCACCCCTGCGGCACGGCCCGCCTTGATGGAGAGGAATTTCCTGAAACCCTCGCTATGGAGGTAGTTGCGGAGCGTCAGATAAGCTCCGCCCAGAAGGAACACACCGGCCACCACCAGAACGATCACGGCCCGCCCGAACCATACTCCGCGGCCTGCCGTCCCCCGTCTGCGTGATCTGCCGGTCATCCGGTGAGGCTATCTTTCCCCCCTCTTTCTGCAAGCAGGGAACGATGCGCGGTCCGGCACGGATCAGGCGGGGGCCAGTTCTTCGACACGGCGTTTCCGCCTGCGGAAAATCTTCTTCCACAGCCAGAGCGCGAAGGCGGCGCAAAGCACGGCGATGACCAGAAAGACGACGAACGCAACCGCCGGGAACAGGCCGATGAGTCCCAGCCCGCCGAGCACCAGACCATCTTCCGTGACGCTCGCCACGGAATTGGAAACCGGCTCCGGCGAGAGATTGAGGAGCGCCCTTATGCCCGCCTTCGTGCCATGGGTGGCGAGCGACGCACCACCCGCCAGCAACGCGCCGATGGTGAGGATGGCCGGGTCCATTTTCCCGAGCGCCGCCAGAGCGATCAACACGCCGCCCGCGGGACGGATGACGGTGTGGACCGCATCCCACAGGGAGTCCAGCCACGGCACCTTGTCAGCGAAAAACTGGATCACGAACATGACCCCGGCCACGCCCAGCACCCAGTCGTTGCCAAGGACGGAAAGCTGTTCATAGGAGGAGGACAGGCCGATCCAGTCAAAGCGGATGGCCAGCCCCGCCACCAGCACGGTCAGATAGAGATTCACCCCCGCAAGGGTCGCCAGCCCCAGCGCCACGCCAAGTTGATCGATCACGCTCACGGCGGAGTCCATATCACAACACCCCGGCAGGTTCGACTCGAATCACAGGCGTTGTTTCCACCGCTGGAGTGGCGGTGCTCATCACGAGGGGAGCCATGCCAAATCCACACGGCGACCGGTGATCGCCGCTACACCGGAGCGTGCTGATCCCATTTCCCCCAGAAAGCCTTCGTCTGTGAGGCGTGCGGGATGATCTCCAGGAGGAGCATTTTATCCCGTGGCTCGAACCGGTCGAAATCATCCACCCGGGTGATGCGCAGGTGATCCATGCCCCACAGTTGCGCCCATCCCGCGAGATCCGCGGTCTGGGGATTGGTCATGCAATCCGCCGCACGCGGACTCATCGATGCCAAGCGCGGCAGACGTTCGAAGATTTTTCCACCACCGTTGTTGATGACGACCAGCACGCGGCCCTCTCCCACGATCTGGTCCAAGACGAACGGCCCCGCGAGATCATAGAGCGCGGTGAGGTCCCCCACCACGGCCCACGCATCCCCCAGCTCCGCGGTCCAGCCCAACCAGGTGCTGATCTGGCCGTCGATGCCATTGACGCCGCGGTTCGCCCGCACGTTCTGGATCGGACGGTCCCGCTGGGAAAACAGGTTCCACTCACGGATGGGCATGCTGTTGCCAAGGAACAGGCTGCTGCCCGTAGAGACGTAGTGGGAAAGCGTGCGGAGCAGACCCGGCTCGCTGTCCGGGTAGGCCTCCAGCAGTTCATCGATCACCGCGGCGCTGCGGGACGCCCCCTGGAAATAGTCCATGGCATCCTCCGCCGGTTCCATCTCGCCGAGCGCGCGGAGCACCCGGTCCACCGCGCCACGCACGACACCCGACTCCCTCGCAAGCCCCGGCAGGCCATTCCGGCAAACGGACCACACGGAAACGTCCGGCAGGTTCTCCAGATCCCGCCAGAACCGCCCGCTGGGCACCTCCCCCAAGCGCAGGATTTTCCCTGGCGGATTTGCCCGCAACTGGCGGTCCCCATCCGGCAGGGAGAGCATCTGCAAGGCCTCACGCAGACCACTGGTCGCTTCCGCCATCACCGGCACCTCCAGCGCCCGGCAGAAATGGAACACTTCCTCCCGCTCCTCCGGTTCCAAGCCGCCGACCATCACCACCAGTCCGCGGTAGAGGCCTTCCCGGAGCCAGCGCGCGAGCGCCGCGACATCCAGCCGGTCTTTCTCCGGCTCAAAGACCCCGATGGCGCTGCCAGTGAAATCCTCATCCCCGGGAACGAATTCCTCCTCGAACTCCACGTTCCAGTGCAGGGGACCTTTTCCGTTCCAGCCATCCGGTGAACCCGCGAACGCATGGCTGCCGAAAATCCCGGTCTGGTCGATGGACTGCGGCGCACCGGTCCCACGGAAGGCAGCGGGCCGGTCCGCCGTCAGGGCAACCAGCGGGCGGGCTTGGTAGGATGACTCCACCACCGCCGGCAAAAGTTCCGCCACGGCGGTGCCGCTGGTCGTCACGACGGCGCATGGCGTCCCCGTCTCCATGATCCGGCCCAAGGCGAAAAAGCCCGCGCTCCTTTCCTCGAAATGCCGCCAGAGCCTCACGTGCCCGGCCTTCTCAGCCCTCGCCAGCGCCTCGATCAGGGCGGCGTTCCGCGCCCCGGCACACACCACGAACTCGGAGATGCCCGTGCGGATGCAGGTTTCCACCACCTCGACTGCCTTTGTCCAAGAACTCACGCGGCTTTGCTAGCCGGTCCACGGAGCTTCCGTCGATCCTTATCCGTCAGCCCGCTTCCTCTGCGATCTGGACAAATCCAGGGATTCCTCCACAAAGCAGGCTGCACGTTTGAAACCCATGAAATCCATCATCCCGATCCTTGCCCTCCTCGCATCCGCCGCGCCCGGCGGAGCCGCCATCATCATTACGGAGGTGATGAGTTCCTCCCTGCACCCCAGCGGAGGCAGCAACAACGGCGACTGGTTTGAGATCACCAACACAGGCGGTTCCCCCATCGACGTCACCGGCTGGACATGGGATGACAGCTCCAGAACTCCGGGCAGCTCGAACTTCGGCACCCTTACGGTCATCGCCGCAGGGCAGTCGGTCATCATCTGCGAAGAACCCATCGGCTCGGAAAGCACGTGGCTGGGCGACTGGGGACTCTCGGGAGTGGTCGTCTCCACCATCGGGGGATCCTCGTTCCAGGGTCTCGGAGCGGGAGGAGACGAGGTGAACATCTACGATGCCGGAGGAGCGCTGGTGACGAGGGTGATCTTCGGCTCCGCCACCGGGGGGGCGTCCTTTGAATGGGACATGGCCGGGATTCCACTGGGAACCAGCGTCATCGGGGAGAACGGAGCCTTCAGATCCGCCTCCGACGGATTTGGAGGCGCAGGCCAGGATGTCGGCAGTCCGGGATTCGCCGTGGTGCCAGAGCCTGGTACCACGGGGATCACACTGGCCACCGGTCTGGGTGTGCTGGTCCGCAGGAGCCGGCGGGGGTGAAATGATTCCCAAGTATTTGGAAATTCGTGGCAATCCCCTTTCCGATTCGGCGCGGATTGTGCTTATTTCGCGCCACGCATGACAGAGACGGCCGGCAACCCCACCCGCGAGCAACTTCGCCTTGAAGGATTCGAACTCATTGACGAGACGCTCGGCTACCTGCTCGGTTGCCTGAAAGACGCGCTGCAAAGCACCGGGGAGACCGAATTGCTGCCGTACATGCCATGGTCCGGCGTCGAGCCTGCTCCGGGCTCCGCTCCGGAGGGGCTGCCCCAGCTTTACTCCATCGGCTTCCAGCTCCTGAACATGGTGGAGGAACGTGTCGCCGCGGAAATCCGCCGCGAACGGGAAAAGGTTCTCGGTCCGGAATCCATCCGCGGCCTGTGGCCGAAGGCCCTCAGCGAGCTGCAGGGCATGGGCCTGTCCGCGGAACAGATCCTCGACGTGCTGAAGGACGTGCGGGTGGAGCCGGTGCTGACCGCCCACCCCACAGAGGCGAAACGCTCCAGCATCCGCGAGCGGCACCGCGCGCTGTACGATGAGATGGTCCGCAACGAATACCCGAAGTACACGCCACGGGAGCGCCGGAACATCCGCGAACGGGTCGTCACCGTGCTGGAAACGCTGTGGCGCACGGCGGAGATCCATCTCGTCCGCCCGGACATCTACAGCGAGCTGCGGAACTCCATCCACTACCTCCGCGACCTTTTCCCGTCCGCGGTCAACCGCCTGGACCAGCACTTCACGGACGCATGGCAGGACTCCGGTCTGCCGCTGGAAATGCTGCGCTCCGCGGGAAACATCCCGCGCCTGACCTTCGGCACCTGGATCGGTGGTGACCGCGATGGCCACCCGCTGGTCACTCCGGAGGTGACGGAGCGCTCCCTGGCGGAACTCCGCCAGTCCGCCTTCCAGCTCCTCCACCGGGAACTCAACGCCCTCGCCAACCAGCTCACGCTTTCCCGCCAGCTCACCGCCGTGCATGAAGAGCTCCAGGCACGCATCGACGAACTGTCGTTCCTCGTCGCCACGGAAGAGCATGTGAAGGAGCTGCTGGACCGCAACGCCGAGGAACCGTGGAGGCAACTGGCCGGCCTGATGGCCCTCGTCGTGAAGCAACAATCCCTGGGCAAACCGGGCTACACCAGCCCCGCCCTCCTCGCGAAGGATCTGGACCTGCTTTCCCAAACGCTCGCGGAAGCGGGCTGCCAGCTCCTGGACGAACAGGCCATCCACCCGTTGAAGCACAAGTTGGAGATGTTCGGCTTCCACCTGGCCAACCTCGACATCCGCCAGAACTCCGAATTCCACGACAAGGCCATCTCGCAACTGCTCGTCGTGGCGGGCGTGGAGGGCGGGGCGGCCTACGCGGAGTGGGATGAAGAGAAGCGCGTCGGCTTCCTGAGCAACGAACTCACCTCCACCCGCCCGTTCCTGCACAATGACCTGCGCATCGGCGAGGAGGCGGACAACGTGCTGGACACCTACCGCGTGCTGGTCCGCCACCGCCAGACATGGGGCAACGCGGGCCTCGGCTCGCTCATCGTCTCGATGACCCGCAAGCTTTCCGACCTGCTGGGTGTCTATCTGCTCGCCCGTGAGGCAGGGCTGATGGATCTCACCCCCGGCGGCCTGGTCTGCCCGCTGCAGGTGGTTCCGCTGTTCGAGACGATGGATGACCTGGACCGCTCCCCCGGCATCCTTTCCGCTTACCTGGTCCACCCCATCTCCCTCGCCTCCCGCATGGCCCGCGTGGCGAACGGGGAGCCGGACAGCCAGCAGGTGATGCTGGGCTACTCCGACTCGAACAAGGACTGCGGCATCCTCGCCGCCCAGATCGCCCTCCACAACGCCCAGGGTGCCCTCACCAAGGTGGGCCAGGAGCATCAGGTGAATCTCTGTTTCTTCCACGGCCGCGGTGGCACCATCTCCCGCGGTGCCGGTCCGACCCACTGGTTCATGGCCGCGCTGCCGCACGGCGCGATGGGCGGCGGCTTCCGCATGACGGAGCAGGGTGAAACCATCGCCCAGAAATACGCGAACCTCGCCAACGCAACCTTCAATCTGGAACTGCTTCTCGCCGGAGCGGCGGTCACCACCGCCCGCCACCGCCACACCGCCCCCGTGGAAGATCCGTGCGAGGCGTTCATGCCACAACTGGCCACCTGGAGCCAGGAGGCTTACCAGAAGTTCCTCAAAGCGGACGGCTTCATCGAGTTCTTCCGCCAGGCCACCCCCATCGACGCGCTGGAGAACTCGCGCATCGGTTCACGTCCGGCCCGCCGCACGGGCAAAAAGGGCTTTTCCATCAGCGACCTCCGCGCCATCCCGTGGGTCTTTTCCTGGACCCAGGCCCGCTTCTACCTCCCCGGTTGGTTCGGCGTCGGCTCCGCCCTGGAGAAACTCAAGGCGTCCGATCCGTCCGGGTTCGCCGCGCTGAAGAAGGCGCTGCCTTCCTCCACCTTCATGAGCTACGTCCTCACCAACGTGGAGACCAACCTGGCCTCCGCAAACCTGGATCTGATGAAGGACTACTCCTCGCTCGTCGAGGACAAGGAACTGAAGAAGAAATTCCTCGGCATGGCGGTGGATGAGTTCAACAAGACCCGGGAGATGCTCGCCGATCTTTTCGAAGGCGAGATGGCGGCCCGCCGCCCGCGCATGGCAAAGACCCTGGACATCCGCGAAGCCCCCCTCCGCGTGCTACACCAGCAGCAGATCGACCTCCTCCGCCAGTGGCGGAACCACCTGACGAATGACCGGAAGACCAAGGCCGACGCGCTGTTGCCGAAGCTCCTGCTTTCGATCAACGCGATCGCCTCCGGCCTGCGGACGACGGGTTGAGCGTGGCGGCGATCACTGGTCGCCGTCCTCACAGCTCCGCATCCCATCGATGCCCCATCAACCCGGAGATCCATCCAACGGCGGACCCTGACGTGTAGCGACGCTCGTGAGAGCTTCGGCGGGGCAGACTCCACCCATCCCACGACGACGGCTTCCGCGGATACCCTGCCCACCGGGTGCGGAGCGGGAAGGTTCTGGCAAATCCTCCCAGCCGAACCTCTCACGAGGTTCGCTACACAAAAAAGACGCCGGTATCCCTACCGGCGCCTTCTTTGAAAATATCCCCTCCGTGCTTACTTCGCGCCGAAGCGCTTCGCTGCCTCTTCCCAGTTCACGACGTTCCACCAGGCGGCCACGTAGTCAGGGCGCTTGTTCTGGTAGTTGAGATAGTAGGCGTGTTCCCAGACATCAAGGCCGATGATCGGAGTGCCGAGGTCGGAATCCGGGACGATGCCCTTCATCAGCGGGTTATCCTGGTTCGCCGTGCTGACTATCTTCAGCTTGCCGTTCTGGGAAATGAGCCACGCCCAGCCGGAGCCGAAGCGCTTCGCCGCAGCCGCGCCGAACGCGTTCTTGAACTCGTCATAGGAACCGAACGCCTCGTCGATGGCCTTGGCCAGATCTCCCGATGGCTTGCCGGATTTGTCGGCCGGAGTGAGGATTTTCCAGAAGAAGTCATGGTTCCAATGGCCGCCGCCGTTGTTGCGGATGGTCGTGCGGGCAGCCTCGTCGCTGATGGACGGGAGGTCAGCCACCAGATCCACGAGGGACTTCTCCGCCAGCTTGGAGTCCTTTGCCAGCGCGTCGTTCAGATTCTTGATATAGGCGGCGTGGTGCTTGCCGTGGTGGATCTCCATCGTCTTCGCATCGATGTGCGGGGCCAGGGCGTCCAGCGCGTATGGCAGTGGATCCAGCTTGTAGGCCTCCGCGGCTCCCGCGGCGGCCGGAAGCACGGCGGCGGTCGCGGCGAGCGCACTGAGCTTCACGAAAGTCCGGCGATCAAGAGGGTTGTGAGGTTTCATGGTCTGGGTAATTAGACGCGCTGCCGCGGGAATGCAAAAAGGAATTTGTATCAGAAATCAGCCCGGATTCCCGGCGGTCTCCAGTGCCAGCACCGCCGCGCCCACGATCCCCGCCTCATTCCCGAATCTGGCCGGGACGATTTTCAGGTGATCCTTGAAGGGGCCGGAAAGCTGCTCGTGGAGGTGTTTCGTGATCGGGTCGAACACCAGCTTGCCCGCCTTCGCCACGCCGCCGCCGATGATGATGGCGTCCGGATTCAGCAGCCAGCAGCAGTTCATGGCCGCCGTGGCGATCATCCGGCCGACATCGTCCCAGATCTTCAGCGCGATGGGGTCGCCCTCGTTCGCCGCCGCTGCCAGAGCCGCCGGACTGCAGAGTTCCACGCCCTTCGGATCGCCCGCCGCCTCATAGGCCACACGGGCGCTCTCCGTGATCTCGTTGTTGCCAACGTAGTCCTCCAGCGCGCCGAGGTTGCCGTAGGCACCCGGGCGTCCTTGATAGTCGATGGAAGTCTGGCCGATCTCGCCGGCACCGTGGCGAGCCCCGCGGACCAACTGGCCGTTGGCGATGACCGCTCCGCCCACGCCCGTTCCCAGGGTCATGCAGATCAGGTGTTGGAACCCGCGTCCCGCGCCCTGCTTCCACTCCGCGAAGGCCATGCAGTTCGCGTCATTTTCCACGATGACCGGCAGGCCGGTCTTCTCCTCCAGCAGCGCCTTCAGGCCGATGTTCGTCCAGCCCCGCACGTTGGTGAGGTTATAGACGGTTCCTGTTTCAAAGTTCACGAATCCGGGCATGCCGACGCCGATGGCCTTCACTCCGGGGTGGCGGGCGCGGAGGTCCTCCACCGTCCGGGCGATCGCGTCGATCAGTTCTCCCGGACCTTCGAACTCCGGCGTTGCGATGGGTGGGGCGTGGTCGATGACTTCGCTTCCATCCACCACTCCGGTCTTCACCGAAGTGCCGCCAAAATCGATCCCGATCGCAAAAGGTGTGTCACTCATTTCCGCGCCCATCCCTAACGGATCACCGTGGAATGGCACGTGTTTTTATTCAGGAAAAAACCTTCGCCGCCACCCGCCGCAGACCGTCCAGGGTCAACTCCGCATCCACCTGCTGGATCTCCGGCAGACCCTGCGCGATGAGGGCCGCATCCCCGCCCGTGGCGATGATTTTCAGCTCCCCCGGAAGCTCTTCCCGCAGCCGCTCCAGGATCCCCCTCACCAGCCCCCGGTAGCCGAACACGGCCCCCGCCTGCATGGCGTGCACCGTGGACTTCCCGATGGCGGAGTCCGGCTCCTCCAGCTCGATCTCAGGCAGCAGCGCCGTCTTCCTGCTGAGGTAGCCGGACATGGCGCCCAAGCCGGGAGCGATCACCCCGCCGCAGTAGGCAGGTGCGCCGGAAACGATGTCGAACGTCACCGCGGTGCCGAAATCAATCACGACCGCCGGTGCGCCATGCCTTTCATAAACACCCACCGCATTCGCCAGCCGGTCCGCGCCGATCTGTTCCGGCAGCGGATAGTCGATGGCGATGCCCAGCGGGCTGTCCCAGCCCAGCAAGTGGGTCGGCACCCGGTTTCCGAAAAATTCACGCAGAATGGCCGCCTTCGCAGGGACCACGGAGCCGATCAGCACCGCGTCATAGGAAATGTCCGCCATCAGCCCGGCAAGGGCCTCGGGGGAAATGTCCGCGGTCGGGAGGACGCCCCGCCACTCCAGCAAGCCGGAGGCATCCCCCAGCGCGAACTTGGTGCGGGTGTTCGAGTTGTCGATCAGCAGCCAGGACATGGTGGGTTACCAGCGGGGGTTGGAGAAGGTCCTCATCATTCCATCATGGATGGGCGGCATTCCCCCGCTGGTTTTGACGGTGAGGATGCCATCATTGATCTTCAGATGGAAGGGATTGGAAGCTTCGGACTCCGAAACCCAGAACTTGTACCACACATCGGTGAAACCGGTCTCCGCATTTCCCTGGAAGGTGACATCCGCAGGCTCCAGGGCTTCCAGCGAGCCTAACTGGAGACGGACCGGCTTCATCAGGTCATGGTTCTCCGTCCCGCTTTTCTTCAGATGGACGGTGATCCAGTAGTAGGAACGGTCCCGCTTCGCCTGCACCGCCGCGACCTTGAAGCGCGCGCCGGGATCCGGCTTCCACTCGTAGGGCAGGATGAAAGCCGCCGCCGCGAACAAAACGGACAGCCCGAGAAGGATGAACAGGAAGATCCGGAAACGGCTGTGCTTCACGGGGAGAGAGGAACCCGCCGCCGGTCCCACTGCAAACGAAAACGGGCGGACCTTTCCAGGTCCGCCCGCAGGGAATCACATATCAGGGAGAGACAGGATCAGTGCTCGTAGCCTTGCTCGCCGTGATCGACCAGATCGAGGCCGGTTTCCTCGTCTTCCGCACTCGGACGAAGGCCGAAGATCGCTTTCACGATGTAGGCGATGATCACGGTGGCGACCACACTCCACACCGCCGTCACAGCAACCGCCTTGATCTGCTCGGCAACCAGATTCACACCTTCCGCCTTGAGGTCGGTCACGATGCTGTTCACCGAACCATCAGCGAAGATACCCGTCAGGATGGCACCGAGGGCACCGCCGACACCGTGCACACCGAAGGTGTCGAGCGCGTCGTCATATCCGAGCATTTTCTTGAGGTAGGCCACCGCGAAGAACGGGATGATACCACCGAGGAGGCCGAAGATGATCGAGGAACCGACGGTCACGAAGCCCGCAGCAGGGGTGATGGCGACCAGACCACCGATGACGCCGGAGCAGATGCCAAGCACGCTCGGCTTGCCCTTGAAGATCCACTCTGCGGAGCCCCAGGCGATGCCTGCGATGGCAGCGGCGAAGGTGGTGGTGGCGAATGCGTTGCCGGCAAGGCCGTCAGCAGCACCAGCGGAGCCGGCGTTGAATCCATACCAGCCGACCCAGAGGATACCGGTGCCGATGGCGGTGAGAACCACACTGTGGGGGGCGATGGGCTCCTTGCCGTAACCTTTGCGCTTGCCGAGGATGATGGCGAGGGTCAGCGCGGAGAAACCGGAGGTCATGTGAACCACGGTGCCACCTGCGAAGTCGATCGCCTTGATGGTGGTGGCGAGGAAGCCGCCACCCCAGACCATGTGGGCGAAGGGGAAATAGACCGCGAAGAGCCAGATCACCACGAAGGCGATCAACGAGGAGAACTTGATGCGTTCCGCGACCGCACCGATCATCAGCGCGGGGGTGATGATCGCGAAGGTCAGTTGGAACATCGCGAACACGCTCTGCGGGACGGTGCCCAGCGTTCCCGGCTCAGCCCCGACGCCCTTGAAGAAGGCATTCTCGGTTCCGCCGATGAAGGCATTTCCTTCGGAGAAGCACAGGCTGAAGCCGATGGCCCACCAGATGACCGCCGCCACACCGGCGATCGCGAAGATCTGGCCGAAGATGGAGAGAACATTCTTTCTCCGGACGATGCCACCGTAGAAGAGAGCCAGACCCGGGAGGGACATGAACAGCACCAGGGCGGTGCTCGTCATCATCCAGGCGTTGTCCCCGGAGTCCACGCCCTCGCCCGCCGCCTCGATCGCGGCGATCCTCTCCTCGAGAGTCGGGGTCGGCTCCGCAGCGGCGGCGGCTGGTGCCGCTGGAGCCTCAACGGGAGGTGCCGCAGGCGGCGTTTCTTGGCCGAAGGCCGGGGTAACCATCGGCATGGCGACCAAGGCGATCGCCGCGGCCGTGATAGCTCGCAGTTTGTTCAGGTAATGACTGGTCATGGTGGTCAGGGTTGATCGGATGATTCTCCGCCTCGACTTGAGGACGGCGATCCCACGAAAGCATGGGCCATGCCAACTTTTCCCCATGATCCCCCTTCAACCTCCGCAAAACATTCAGCCCATTCCTCTTGCGCTGGTCATCCTTACCATCTAACCCTCGGTCCGACGGCGTAAGCCGCGTGCCCAAAAGCTGCTGGACAAATCGTTAGGAAAAGCTAAATAGCTCGTCCAAGATGTCTTCCCGCAGGCCTCCGGCATGCGTGTTTCCATCCGTCTGCCCCCCTTTTCGTGGTCAACAACCGGATCACGGCAAGGAAGCAAGCAGCAACCCACAACCAACAAACAAGATGCGCAACTACAGCAAACTCATCGGCGCTCTGGCAGCTGTGTCCGCTCTCGCGGCCGGCAACGCCTCGGCGATCGACCTCAACTACAACCTCCATGCCGGTTACACCACCGAGTATCTGTTCCGTGGCCTCAACCTCGGCACCGACCTCATCGAAGCTGGCTTCGACGCGAACGCGGATCTGGGCTCCGGTCTTTCGGTGAACGGTGGCGTCTGGTTCGCGAATTTCCAGGCGGATGACTTCGCTGGTGTCTTCGGCCCCAACGATCGCCGCTCCGCCAACGAAATCGACATCTACGCGAACGTCGCCAAGGATCTCGGATTCGCCACGCTTTCCGTCGGTTACATCTACTACCTCAACGATGGTGACGACATCCTCGTGGGTGACTATGGCCGCAATCTCGCTGACGCTCAGGAAGCGGTCTTCCGCCTTTCCCGTGACCTCGGTTTCGCGGAAGCAGGCCTGACCTACTACTGGGACATCAAGGGTGACAACGACGGCTACCTTGCCGCCGACCTGAAGAAGAGCTTCGAGCTGAACAGCTGCCTGACCCTCAACATCGGTTCCGTCCTCGGTTACTATGTTGAGCACGGCAAGCTTGCCCACCTCACCACCAAGGTTTCCCTCGACTATGAATTCGCGGAGAACGCCAAGCTCTCACCTTTCGTTGCGGGTTCCGTGTCCCTCAGCGATGACGGTTTCGACTCCGCTGGCAACGCCCGCACTCTGAACACCGGAGCCAAGAACCAGTTTGTCGGCGGTATCGCCCTCAGCGTGGACTTCTGATCATCCGGCTCCCAGAGCTAGATTCCAATCAAGAGCGGCCGTGCGAACGGCCGCTCTTTTTCATTGAGTGGTGTCCCCACAGAGGCGAGAACGGGAAAACGCGATGTTCCTAGGCCTCGACTCCTCCACCCAATCCCTCACCGCGGTGATCATCGATCCCGCCAGCGGAACCATCACCTGCCAGATGGCGGTGAACTTCGGCAAGGATCTGCCGCATTTCCAGAGTCCCAGCGGGTTCCTGCCGGACGGCGCCAGCGGCGAGGTCCACGCGAATCCCCTGATGTGGGTGGAGGCGCTCGACCTCCTGTTCACACGGCTTTCCCCGGCCACGGACCTTTCCCTCATCCGCGCCATCGGCGGCTCCGGCCAGCAGCACGGCTCCGTCTATCTGGACTCCACCTTCGACCAGAGGCTGGCGGAACTCGATCCCGCGAAGCCACTCTCCCCGCAGATCGCACCGGCCCTCAGCCGCGCCACCTCCCCCATCTGGATGGACACCTCCACCGGCGCGGAATGCCGGGAGATCGCCAACGGCATCGGCGGAAACAAGGAGCTTTGCCGGATCACCGGCTCGAATGCGACCGAACGGTTCACCGGCCCCCAGATCCGCCGCTTTTCAAAGAGGGATCCGCTCGGCTGGTCCCACACCTCGCGCATCCATCTCGTCAGCTCGTTCATCGCCTCCATCCTGGCCGGGGAGTCCATGCCCATCGACTACGGAGATGGAGCGGGCATGAACCTGCTGAATCTGGCCGATCTGGATTGGGATCCGCGGCTGCTTGACATCACCGGCCCGGACCTCGCGTCGAAACTGCTGACTCCGCAGCCAGCCACCACCTTCCACGGCACCATCAGCGCGTATTTCTCGGAAAAATTCCACCTCCCCGCAGATTGCCGGATCGCCCCTTTCACCGGAGACAATCCGGCCTCGCTGGTGGGGATGGGCGCGAGCACGCCCGGCCACGTCGTCATTTCGCTGGGCACCAGCGACACCCTTTTCGCCGCCATGCCGGACCCCCTCACGGATCCGAACGGCTTCGGCCATGTCTTCGGAAATCCGGCGGGTGGATTCATGTCCATCATCGTCTTCCGCAACGGCTCGCTGGCCCGCGAGGCGCTGCGGGATTCGCTCGGCCTCGACTGGTCCGCCTTCGAGAAAGAAGCGCTCGCCACGACCAAGGCATCCGCCGGCATGAATCTCATGCTGCCCTTCTTCGGCCCGGAGATCACCCCGCGCTTCGACTTCGAGGAACCTTTCATGGACTTCCAGGAAGAACCCACACCGGAACTGGAAGTGCGCGCCCTGCTGGAGGGCCAGTTCCTCAACATGCGCCTCCACTCCGAATGGATGGGGGTGAAACCCAGCCGCCTCCTGCTCACGGGCGGAGCGTCGAAGAACGACGGCATCGCCCAGGTGGCGGCGGATGTTTTCCAGACTCCCGTCGAGCGCATCGACGTTTCGAACTCCGCCGCCCTCGGTGCGGCGCTCATCGCCGCGGCCGCCGCCGGGCATGATCTGGCCGCCCTCCAGGAAACCTTCTGCCGCGTCACCGGCCCCAGCCTCCAGCCGGACCGCTCGTTGGAAGATCTCTACGAAGACACGCTCGATGATTTCTCCGAGCTTCTCGATGAAATGACCGGCGTGTCCTGATCACAGCAACGGCTCCGAGGAACGCCTGCGCCCCTCGAACAGTACGGTCTCCGTGAAACCCGCCGCCTTTGCCAGATCCACCGCCCTCGCCCGGTCCCTCGCCACTTCCGAAGGGGCATGGGCGTCCGATGAGATCACCAGGCCGATGCCGGCGGAGCAGGCCAGCTCCAGGAAACGCGGCGACGGATAGGCCTCCGCACAGGGCTTGTGCCAGCCCGCCGTGTTCAGCTCGATGACACTGCCGGACGCGGCGATGGCATCGATGACCGGCTCATAGAACCGGTCGAGATCCCCGTCCGGAACGTGGGAGAACTTTTTCACCAGATCCGGATGGCCCAGGATGTCGAAGATCCCGGCTTCCGCCATTTCCGCGTAGGTTTTCCAATAGTGGGACCACACCGCCTCCACGTCACTCTCCGCCCAGCGGCCGAGCCACTTCGGGTTGTCGAAATCCCAGTCCCCCAGATAGTGGACGGAGCCGATGAGGTAGTCCCAGTCATGCCTTGAGGAAAGGTCCGCGATCCATGGCCCGCAACCGGTCAGCCAGTCGCACTCCAGGCCGGAGCGGATCGCGATGCGCCCGGCGGCCTGTGCTTTCGCCCGGTTGATCCAGTGGAAATACTCCGGCAGTTCGCGCTCCCACATCCGCCAGTCATCGAACGGCTCAGGGATGGCGGGCGCGTGGTCGGAGATGCCATACTGGGTCAGGCCCGCTGAAATGGCGGCATCCACGTAGGCTTCCGGCTCCCCCTCGGCATGGCGGCAGAGAGGCGTGTGGGTATGGTAGTCTGCGGGCACGGAAGTCTATCAGAATGATCGGGTGGAAACAGATTGAATGCCGGGGAGCTTTTATCCAGATTCATTCCACGGCGCAAGAGCCGGAGTCCCAATGACCGATTTCCTGAAAGACCCAGCACCCAACGGAACCGTCACCAAGCAGTTGATCGAGCAACTCCGTCGCCACCCGAAGCGGGTCGTGTTCACGGAAGGGGAGGATCTCCGCGTGCTACAGGCAGCCGCCCGCCTGGTGGAGCAGGAAGCCGTCGCACCCATCCTGCTGGGAAACCGCGAACGCATCCGGAACATCGCCAAGGAGCATGAGGTCTCCATGCGTTTCATCCACACCATCGACCCGCCGCTTTCCACGGACTTCAAGCTTTTCTGCCAGCGGGTGGAGAACATGGCACGCTACCGCAACATCCAGCTCGCCTCTCCGGAGGAGCTTGTCTCGAAGCCCCACTACTACGGCGCGCTGATGGTCCAATACGGCCAGGCGGATGCCGTGGTGGGCGGGAACCAGGCACTCCCCGCGTTCTATTTCCGTGCGCTGATCAACACGATCAAACCCCTCTCCTCCGTACCGAAGATCTTCGGCACGACCATGCTGGAAGGCACCCACCTGCGCCACCTCGGCGGCAGTGGCGTCCTCTTCCTGGCGGACACCGGCCTGGTGCCGAACCCGGACATCCAGCAGCTCGCCGCCATCGCCATCGAGACCGGCTTGCTCGCCCACCATTTCCTCGGACGGAAGGTCCATGTCGCGATGCTGAGCCACTCCACCAAAGGTTCCGCCAGCACCCCGGATGCACAGAAGATGGCGGCGGCCGCGACGCTCGCCCGGGAGATCGCCCTGAGCAAGTTCCTCGAAATCGAGATCGAAGGGGAGATCCAGGCGGATGTCGCACTGGACCCGGTGGCCTCGGAAGTGAAGCTTCCCGGCGCGGAGCAGCGGCAGACCGCGGACGTCCTGGTGTTCCCGAACCTGGACGCCGCCCATATCTCGCTGAAGCTCCTCCAACACGTCGCGGGCGCACAGAACTACGGCCAGCTCATCCTCGGACTGGCCCGTCCCGCCGCCCAAATCCCCCGGACCGCCAGTGTCGAAACCATTTTCGGCACCGCCGCCGCGGTGGCGGTGGAGGCCATCAAGTACCACCAGCTCTACCCGGACGGCGACGAATGAGGCAAATCTCCGCTTCCGTTAGATTGACGGGCGCGTGACTCTCCGCTAATGGTCCGAGCCTGATGATTTCCGGATTTCTTCGCCTCCTTCTCCCCATCGCCCTTCTCGCCGGGGCGGCCCACGGCCAGCTCGTCACCTCACTGCGCCTGGCAAAGACGCAACACGTTGCGGGAGAACCGGTCATAGCGATCGTCACGATCACGAACCACTCCGGCCGGGATCTGGTGCTGCAGGGCGACAACCGCCAGCAGTGGCTGGATTTCCTGATCCGGAACCTCAACGGCGGGCCAGTGAGTTCGCCCCGCCGCACCACCTTCGGCGCATTGAAAATCGGCGCCGGCCAGTCGATGGCTCGGGAAGTCGATCTCACGCAGCATTTCTACCTGGTGGAGCCGGGGAACTTTTCCGTCGCCGCAGTGGTCCGCATGCCCGGCCAGGAGGGGGACACCGCCACCAACCGCGCCATCTTCAATCTGGATCCCGGCCGTCTCTACTGGAGCCAGAAAGTCGGCATCCCGGACAAGCCCGGCCAGACCCGGGAGTTCCGCGTCATCAACTTCAGCGGCCGCCAGACCACGCAGATCTACGCCCAGGTCGTGGACAACCGGACCGGCATGCCGCTCCGCACCTTCCCCATGGGAGACTGCCTCTCCATCAGGAAGCCGACCGTCACCGTGGACCGCAGCCAGCGCCTCCATGTGCTGTTCCTCTCCACCCCCACCATGTACGTCCACTGTGAGGTGGACAGTGACGGACGCATGACCCGCCGCGAAATCCACCAACGTGGACCGCAGGGGGATCCCATGCTGCTGACCTCCGCCACCGGCCAGGTGATGGTGGGCAACAGCATCCCTTATGATCCCCAGGCCGCTGCAGCCGCCAAAGCGAAAGCGCGCAAGGCATCCGACCGCCCCGCCTTTCTCTACGAATAAATTTTTGCCAACCTCCGTCCGAGTCCTTCGTGACGGCAAAAATCTCCCGTAAGGCGGAAAATTCTTTCACTCATCCGAAATAAAACTTTACAAGTTTTTAAAAATATCAGTAAATCTTAACAGTTTTTAACTTTCCCGAGCCATGCGTACCTTCCTCAAAACTCTGACTGTACTGGCGTTCTTTGCCTTTGGAGTTTCCGCAGACGCCAAATTCCGCACCGTGGTGATCGATCCCGGCCACGGTGGTCATGACAAAGGCGGCCAATGGGGCCGGGTCTATGAGAAACATCTGGCCCTCGACACCGCGATGAGGCTGGAAGGTCATCTCAAGAACATGGGCTACAAGACCATCGTCACCCGCCGCAGCGACTACTTCATCTCCCTGCCACAACGGGTGGCGATCGCCAACCGCCAGAGGGACGCCATCTTCGTCAGCGTGCACTACAACTACACCTGGAAGCAGGATGTGAGCGGTCTGGAAACCTTCTACAACCGTCCTGACAGCGCCCGCCTGTCCAATCTGGTGCAAAGCAGCATCCTCAAGCGCGTGCGCGCCGTGAACCGCGGCTCGAAGTATGCGCGCTACTACGTGATCCGGCATACGAACATTCCCTCCATCCTCGTCGAGTGCGGCTTCGTGAGCTGCAAGAGCGAGCGCGACCGCATGAAGTCCGCCTGGTTCCGGGATTCCCTCGCCCGCGGCATCGCGGAGGGCATCCACCGTTACAACGACTGAGTCCATCCGTCCCCACGGATGAAGGCCCTGACCGTCCGCGAAATGCGCTCCCTCGAGGAGGCGGCGCAGGAACAGGGCTGGACGGAGGAGATGTTGATGCAAGCCGCAGGCGAGCGGCTTGGCTTTTCCATCACGCGCATCTTTCCGCACCCCGGCACCATCGTCGCCTATCTGGGCAAGGGCCATAATGCGGGCGATGCTCTTGTCGCGCTGCGGATGCTCCGGCAGTCCCACGGCTGGAGGATCATCATCCGCCCGGCCTTTCCATCTCCCCACTGGGCTCCGCTGACGCGGAAAAAAATGGATGAGTTGGAAGCGGATGGCCCCGTGGAGGATCCCGGCCCCCTCCCATTCCGGTTGGAAGGTCTGAGGGCACGCCGCCCTCTTGTTCTGCTGGACGCACTGCTGGGGATCGGTGCGAAAGGCGCGCTGAGGGCGCCGCTGGCGGATCTCGCCACGGAGATGTCCCACCTCAGGAATCATTCCGGGGCGAAAGTCATCGCCCTGGACCTCCCCTCTGGTGTCGATCCGGACAGCGGCGAGGTTCATCCCGGCTCCGTCACCGCGGATGCCACATTCATGATCGGCGCACCGAAACGCGGACTTCTCTCCGAGCATGCGGCAAATGCGGCCGGGGCGCTGCACCTCGTGCCGGTGGACATCCTCCGCCCGGCTGGGGAAGACGGGCACCAGTTGGCCGACCCTCATTCGGTCAGGTCCGCCTGCGAGCCGCGCCCCTTTGATTTCCATAAGGGCAAAGCCGGGAGAGTCGGTATCCTGGCAGGCTCCCGCGAGTACAGCGGAGCCGCCATCCTCGCAGCAACCGGTGCGCTGGCGGGAGGAGCCGGATTGGTGACCGTGCATCTGCCGGAAGCTGTCCTGCCCCTCGTTGCGGGGCGCATGCCTCCGGAGATCATCCTCCGCGTCTGCAAGGATCCCGGAGAGATCCTGGAGCCTGCCTGCGACGCGCTGGTCATCGGCTGCGGCCTTCTTTCCACCGATGAAGGTTTCCGCGGGGCACTCCGCGACACCATCAGGCGGTCCACTCTTCCCACCGTCCTCGATGCGGAGGCCCTCAACCTGCTTTCCGCAGCGGAACTCGCGGAATTGAAGGAAAACCATCTGCTCACCCCCCACCCCGGAGAGTTCCGCCGCCTCGCCCCGGATCTTTCCGGGCTGCCAAGGGAGGAAGCAGCACGCGCCTTCGCCGACAGCACCAACGCCACTCTGCTCCTGAAAGGCTGCCGAACCGTGGTCACCCGGAAAGGGAAACCACTATGGTTCAACCCCACGGGAACGCCCGGCATGGCGACCGGGGGCCAGGGGGATCTCCTTTCCGGCGTCCTCGGCGCGCTGCTGGCCATCGGGAATCCGCCTCTGGAGGCCGCCGCGATCGGTGCATGGCTCTGTGGCCGGGCGGCGGAGCGGGCACTCCTGCAGCCGGAAATTTCGCCACAATCCCTGCTTCCGACAGATGTCGGACGGCACCTCGGCGGTGCCTTCCGGGACTGGGCGGAACGGACGCGCTAGAGGGTGGAGAGTAAGGCTGTCGTCCGGATGCGCTCCGGGATCGAAGACCGGAAGATGCTCCGGCAACGGCCTGGGCTAAGATGACCCAGCCACTTTCCTTGGCAGCTGCAGCCTCAGGCCTCTTCAGGCCCGGCGGCGGCTTCGGCCTTCTCCGCTTCCGCCAGCTTGCCGTCGATGAGGAACGGGCCGAAAGGGATCAGCGAAGCGACGAAGGCCAACGCCGACTTTTTGACCGTGAGCTTCCTGTCCAGCCATGCGAGCAGGATGAGCAGCACATAAAGGATGAAGAGAACGCCGTGCGCCATCCCTACATAGCGGACAGCCATCGGCATATCAAAAAGGTATTTCAACGGCATCGCCACCAGCAGGAGAAGCAGGAAGGAAGCACCTTCGAGCAGGCCACAGAGACGGACACGGCCAACGGCATGGGCAAGATTGAATTTCATCATCTGATTTCGGTCGGATCATTTGCCCGAGGACACCCTGCGGCCATTATAAAATGCGGGTGGATTCAACCGCCATCGCGACATCCCGGGCAGGGACAAAAAAATCCGGCGGCTCCCTTGGAAACCGCCGGATCAGGAAAGTGGTATCCCGAACTGGGCTCAGTTCACGGCAACGGCGGAGGAACCGGTCTCACCGGTCCGGATCCGGATCGCTTCCTCGACGGTGGAGATGAAGACCTTGCCGTCACCGATCTTGCCGGTGTTGGCGCTCTTGACGATGGCGGAGGCGACGCCGCCGGCTTGGGCATCGTCAACGACGATCTCGATTTTCACCTTGGGAAGGAAATCCACGGTATATTCGGAACCACGATAGATTTCGGTATGGCCCTTCTGGCGACCGAAGCCTTTGACTTCGGTGACGGTCATTCCCTGAACGCCCACTTCGGCAAGGGCTTCTTTCACTTCTTCGAGTTTGAACGGCTTGATGATCGCTTCGATTTTTTTCATGGTTCAGGCGGATTGGTGCGGAATACAAAGCAAAACCCGTGCCAAGTCGCCTTCGGTTTCGCTCAATATCCTGACCAAGAGTAGTCGGGGGCACCCGCTTTGACGAGGGGAAAAATCCTTGGAACTCATGAACTTCCGGGAAAAATCAGGCCTCGGGACATTTCCGCGGAAAATCGTTCTCTTTGGGTTGCGGGAGCAGTTTATCTCGCCATAATTGGCAGGTCACAACGAACTACCTATGAAGAAACTCTCATTGATTTTCGCTGCCCTTATCGCCGCCCCGTCCGCTTTCGCGGAGACCAAGCTTGAGCTTACGGGCAACGATCAGATGCAGTTCAATGCCAAGACCCTCGAAGCAAAAGCAGGCGAGAGCGTCACCCTTTCCTTCAAACACATCGGCACCCTTCCGGTGATTGCCATGGGACACAACGTCGTCATCCTGAAGCCGGGCACCTCCGTGCCTGCCTTCGCGGCCAAGTGTGCATCGGCCAAGGACAACGGTTATCTGCCGACGGATGATGAGTCCAAGGCCGCGATTGTCGCCGCAACCAAGCTCCTCGGTGGCGGACAGTCCGATGAGATCAAGTTCACCCCGACCGAGCCGGGTGCATATCCCTACATCTGCACCTTCCCGGGTCACTTCGCCATCATGCAAGGCGTGCTGACCGTGAAGTGATCCGCAGGGATATCCCGCAGATTTCAAATTCCAGCGCCTCCGCACGATTCCGCGTGCGGGGGCGTTTTTTTTGGGGGATCAAAGTGACGGGTGATTGCAGATCACCTTTCCGGATCGCGGGGCAGGGATCCACCTCAGCGGCTCAAATCTTCCTGGTACATCAGCTTGAAACCGCTCTGGTGGAGGACGGAGACGGCGAACTCATAGTCCTCCACGTGCATGGCCAGCAGGGCCTGTCCATCCTGGGACGGCATGAGGCTGTAGGCGAAGTCGATGTTCGTCTCCGCCACCATGAGGGTGTCCAGGCACTGGAGCAGGCCGGGGCCGGACTCCCGCATGGCGATGACGACCACCTCACACATGGTGTAGGGGATGCCCTTTTCCATGAAGATATGCTCGGAACTGTCCGGGTCCGACACGACGATGCGGGCGATGGTGGCGTCCCGGGAATCCTGCACGCTGACACCGATGACCTCGATGGCGGATGTCCGCAGCAACTTGACCAGCGCGGCGAACGCGCCAGCACGGTTCGGCAGCATGACGGAGAATTGGCGCACGGGCGCGCCGTGATCGATGACAAGGTTGGTATCCATTTTGATAAATTCAGCCGCGGGGTCCGACAAGGGGCACGGTGACGACCGTCCCATCCGTCAGATTCTCGATGACGATCTGGTTCGGCCGCACGTCCGTGACGACAAACTCCCCGCCATCCGCGGACTTGAACTTCTGGCCGGGTCTGGCGGTGTAGCGCGCACCCGTCACGGGATCCTCGACCAGGGCGATGGGGTCATGGGCGGTGGAAGGCCGCCCGGAAATCCATTCACGGCTCTGGCCCGTCCGGCGGTCCGCCACTTCCACCACGGCGACCTCCATCGGCTGGCCGTCGGTGACCTTGCTGTCCTCCATCCGGCGCTTCACGCGCACGACATAAAGGCCGCCGGTTCCGGAAATCTCCTGCCCTGCTTTCACGGTGATTTCCTTCCGGCTGCCCGCCGATATCTTCAGGGTTGCGGAATCCCCGCTGACACCGGCGACTTCCAGCGGCACATCGGTTTCCCGGTAGTGGCGCATGATGACCGGAGGTTCCGCCGCCTTCGTCCGCGCGGCCGCGGACCGGGATGCGTCACCGCCGGCACTTCCATCCGCCGCCGGGCCTTGCGCTCCTCCGCGGGCACCGAGAACGGCACCATCGATCGGGCGGGAAGCGCGTTTGCCCGGAGCCGGGAGCATCTCCCCACCGGAGGCATTGACGGCAGGAGCATCCCCAGAGGCAGCGGCCCTGTAACCCGACTGCGGAGGGACATCCCCCTCTGCGGCAGCGACGAATTCATCCATCTCCGCGGAAATCTGTTCCGGGGACTCCAAGGCAAGCTCCTCCGGCGCCGGCTCGCGGTTGATGAGGGCGACGATCTCCGTGTGACCCGCCTCTTCCGCCAGATGGGCTGCGGTCCTCCCTTCCCCATCCGTCGTGTAACGGCTGGCACCGATCTCCAGCAGCAGATTCACGGCCTCCTTGTGGCCGTTCTCCGCGGCGATCATCAAAGGCGTCCTGCCGTCATCCTCCATCCGCGCATAGACGGAGGCTCCATAGTTCGTCAGTGAATCGATGACCTCCGCCTTTCCCAGCAAGGATGCGAGCAGGAGGGCGGCATCCAGATCCTCACGGTCATAGGAAGCCAGCTCAGCAACGGAGCCCGCGCTGCCGTCCCGCACCGCGAGCATGAGCGCCTTGAAATTCTCCTCGTCCTTCACCTTCGGGTCCGCTCCCTGCCGCAGCAGCCACTTCACCATCTTCGGCTTGTCGGAGACCACGGCGGCCATCAGGGGAGTCCTGCCGGCCTGCCCCCGGACATCCACCGGCATTCCTCTGTCGAGGAGGAACTTCGCCGCGTTCTCAGCTCCGGCCGCAGCCGCCACGTGGAGCGCGGTGTTTCCGTTTCCATCCCTCGCATCCTTTGAGAAGCCACCGGACAGAAAGCGCTTCATCACCTCCACGTTGTTCTCCTGGCAGGCCCTGAACCAATCCGCGTCCGTCATCTGGAAGCCCGCATCCTGGAGGTCCGTGCTGAGGGTGGTCTTCCGGTCCCGGCAGGCGGGCACCGCGGCGACCACCATGAGAACGGATGCCACGGCCAGCAGCCTCTGACGGGAACAGGACATGGAGCGGAGAATACTCAGGAAAACTTAATCATTCAACCCTGAACCCACCGCCGGTTTGATTTCCAGAATCCGGCAAACGCCATCCATGATCTGGAAGCGGACATTCATCCCGCACAACGTGGCACCATGGGCACGCCCTTCTTCCTTCCGCACCGCCGGCCGGGGATCCAGCGCCAGCACCTCGGTGATCACCGTCCTGGCTCTTTCCGGAAGCGCGGAGAAGGCTGCTTCCGCCAGCGCATCCACCTCCACGGAAAGCATCTCCGGCTTGTCCGGGGCGTATCCGGAGAGCGCGTCCGGGATGGAGTCGGAATAAGCGAGGTAGGGCTTGATGTCGAAAACGGGCGTCCCATCCACCAGATCCACGCCGCCCAGCATGAGAACCGGGCCATCCGGGCGATCGAAGTCGATGCCTTCCAGCCTGACGACGGAAAGGCCCAATCCGTTCGGCCGGTAGGTGGAGCGGCTGGCGAAGACGCCCACCCTTTCATCCCCACCCAGCCGCGGCGGACGGACAGTCGGACGCCAACCTTCATCCACCGTCTGGTGGAAACCGAAGATCAGCCAGAGATGGGAGAATCCCCCCAGCCCCCGCACGGCCTCCCGGCTGCGGTAGGGTTCGTGGAAAATCAGTTCCCCCCATGCCGCTGGGGAAAGCCCCGGCTGGCGCGGCACTCCGAATTTCCCGCCGAAGCATGACCGGACCACGGCGATCGGATCACACTTCATCGGGAGGTGGTTCGACGGATCTGCGTTCAGCGGGTCTTGAAGTGGACGCTGGTGCGGACCACGTCGCCGTCGCGGTTGCTGTGAACGGTCAGGGCGTCGAAGTCATCCATGGCATCGATCGCCCGGGTGATGTTCTCCTTGTTGTCCTGATATTCGGCGGCGTTCCCCGCGAGGATGGCGTCCGCATTCGCATCCACCATCTTCTGCATCTCACGGGCATAGGCCTGCATGGCCACAAAGTTCGCCTTCAGGACGAGGCCCTTCTTGTCCGCTCCGCCTTTCTCCGCCTGAGCCGCGAGGTCCAGCGCGTGGTTCTTGGAGGTGGAGGCGACGAACCACTTGTCCCCGACGGTCACGGAAGGAAGGAAGTCGTCATTGAAGAACGGCATCGAGAAGAACCAGGTGGTCATCCCGTTTTTCTCGGAACTTATCGGCTTCTGCATCGGGAACTCCGTGCCGCTCATCTCGTTGACCTTCGCCAGGATGCCGGTGGCGCTCTGGTTGATCTTGTCCCATGAGGAGGCGACCTTCGCACGGTCCACGACCGGGCTGATCACGGAAGCACGCGGGAATTTCCCCTGGTCGATCACGGCCTGCGGGATGCCTGGGATGGTAGGGACGGTTCCTTTGAAATCAACGACCAGCGCGCTTTCATGGCCAAGGCCCTCGGAGAAGTCGCCCTTGATCGCACCCCAGATCCCGAGGGCATCCGTACGGAAGGTCTCATCGAACATCTTGAAGCCTCCCTTGAACGGGGCCAGGTCCGGACTTTCACCCGGGAGTTGGGCTACTTTCCGGGTGATGGCGTAGGCGGTTTCGAAAATGGCCTCCACGAACTCCGTCGAAGCCTTGTCATAGCTGGCATCGACCGTTCCGTTGGCGAACAGGACCACATCCGGGGAATCCCCGAGGTGGGACAGCTTCGAATCCGCCTTCCAGTCCAGCGCGCCCTGGTCCACTCCACCGGAGGATTCGATCTTCAGGCCGTCCTCATAGAAGGCGACGGTTCCACTGTCGTCCACGCGGGACAGTTTGCGGAGCGACTCCTCGCGCTCCACCACCAACTGGATCAGCGATTCGATCTCGCGGGTGTCCCCCAGCCCCTCGTCACCGCTGAGGCCATCACGGATGCCCTTGGCCGTATCGGCAAGGCCGGAGGCGTTGTCCATGAGGGTTTTCAGGGAATCCTTCGCGCCGTATGCCAGCGCCATCAGGTCCTTGGAAAGGTATTCATCCGCGAACTTCAGCGAATCGACCGCTGCCAGCGAGTCCTTCGCTTCCGCCGCCAGTTCGAACTCGCTCTCAGAGCCACCGAAGAACAGCACGACATAGTCCCCGATGGTGCCGGTGAGGATCACGATGTCTTTCTTGGCGATGGAGGCGAAGAGGCGGTCCAGCTTCTCGGCTTCGATGGTTTCCTCCAGATTCCCCCGCTCGCCCTGCATGACCTCGGCCAGCTTGGCTCCTTTCAGTTTATAGCCGGAGAACTTCGCGCCCGCTTTCTCAACCTCGACCGGTTCCGCGAACTCGGAAAGGCTGCCGACAATCCCGAGGGATGAGGAGATTTCCTCCGCCGCTTTCTGCCGGTTCGCGGAATCCACCTTGCTGGCAAGGTAGATGGACGGGAAGGAAACCTTCTCCAACGTGCCCACTCCACCTTCAGGATCGTTCAGCAGATCCACGATGAGCTGCATGTAATCGGCGGCCAGGGCCTCCGCATCAGCATCGGCCTCCGCGCTCTTTGCCTGCGCGAGAAGGGCCTTCGTGGACTGCCGGACCTGGAAGTAGCTGAAGCGGCGGTAAAGGTGCAGGAGATGACCGAGCTGCTCCCCGCTGCCTCCTCCGAGAGCGACGGTGACTTCATCCGCCCAGAGCGCCTTCGGGTCGAATGCAGCCGGATCCGCGGCGGCATCCTCCGCGGCAGGTGTGGGGGTGTCCGCGACACCAGCCTCGGTGGCGGGGACGGCGGCCGCATCCGTGGCGCCTTCGGCGGGAGCGGCGGCTCCATCAAGAGGGGGTTCGGCGTCGGCACCGTCGGGCAGCACTTCGGTGCCCATTTCATCCTCGATCAGCTTCCAGAGTTTCAGCGCCTTCGCCTTTTCGGCGGTTTTGGCGGCTCCATAGACGGTGAAAAGGGACTCGGTGTTCTTCGGCAGATGCTTGACGAAACCGAGCTTCGCGGCGCGCTCTTCGGGGGATGCGGCTTTGGAAGGGATCACCTCCGCGACGGCGTCCTTCACCTTTTCGACCGCCTTCTCAACCACCCCCTGCTGCTCCGCAGGTGTCTCCGTCGTGGATGGGGCTGCTTCCTTTTTGCAGGATCCCAGACCCAGGGCGAAAGCGGGAACGACGATCCATTTCAAACGCGTTTTCATTTCACCCGGAGTCTAGGTCACCCCTGCCTCCAATCAAGGAGGATTCCGCACAAATCAAGGTTTCGCAGGCTGGTCACGCTCGCCGAGCGGGCGGATCCAGATGTTGCGGAACTCCATCGGGTCATTGTGATCCTGGATGCGGATCGGGCCGGTTTCCGGGTGCTTTTCCGGATAGGTGGCGAGTTTTTTGTGTTGGGTGGTGCCCAGGTAGGCCTCACCGTTCTGCACGACCACGCCGTTGTGGAAGATGGTGATGCGGGCGGGGGACTCCACCTTGCCGTCCTTGTAGACCGGCGGCACGAAGGTGATGTCGTAGCTGTTCCACTCACCCTGCGGGGAGGTGGCGTTCACCAGCGGCGGGAGCTGGCCGTAGAGGGAACCCGCCTGACCGTCCGGATAGGTCGGGTTGTTGTTGCTCTGGAGCACCTGGACCTCATACATGCCCATCAGGAAAAAGCCGCTGTTGCCGCCCTTCTGGCCGTCCACCTTGCGGTCGGCCGGGAGACGCCATTCGAAGTGGAGCTGCACCGCACCGAAGGATTCCTTCGTCTGGATGTCCTTTTTTCCGACGACCATGACGCCGTCCTTGATCTCCCAAGGGGCGGGGCCGCCATTCTGGGTCCAGGCGTCGAGGTTCTTTCCGTCAAAGAGCACGGTCGCATCGGACGGCGGCTTCACGACCACCGCGCCGGCGGTCTCCACCACGCGGGGCTGAGGGCGGTCGGGATCATGGACACCCCATGGCACGCCCGGGAGCTTTTCCGTGTCCTTGTAGCCATGAATCTGGCCTGTCGCCATATTTGCGGCACCGGTCATCATACCGGCCAACATCCATCGGTTGAGTTTCATCACAACTTGAAAACGCCATGCCCCGGGCGGTCTTTCAAGTTCTTCCTGCAATATCCGGGTTGCGGGAAACCCCGGACTGTGAATGCTTGTCGGAGTCCTTTCCCGCCCCATGGCAGCCAGCAACACCACTCCAACCCGCAGCGATCTCTTCCCGTTCGAACTCGTCCGCCCGCAGTTGGAGAAGGTGGAAGCCGCGATCCGCGAGCAGGTCAGGGCCTTCGACCCCGCGGTGGAACCCTACGTCGCCTACGTGTGCAACACCTCCGGCAAGCGGATCCGCCCCGCCCTTTCCATCCTCGCGGGCGGCGCGGTCGGGGAAGTGTCCGACGACCACCTGAAGCTGGGCGTCATCCTGGAACTCATCCACATGGCGACCCTGGTCCATGACGACATCATGGACGGGGCGAACACCCGCCGCATGGTGCCCACCGCGAACGCGAAGTGGGGCAACGCTCTCTCCGTCCTGCTGGGGGACGCCCTGTTCTCCCACGCGCTGACCCTCGCGACGGATTTCGACAGCATCGACGTCTGCCGCAAGGTGGGCCTCGCCGCCCGCGAAGTCTGCCAGGGGGAGATCATCCAGACCCAGCGCCGCTTCGACCTTTCGCTCTCCAAGCCGGACTATTTCCGCATCATCGAGATGAAGACGGGCGCGCTTTTCGCCGCCGCCACCGGCCTGGCCGGCAGGCTTTCCGGCGTGAGCCAGGAAACCGAGGCCCATCTTTACAGCTACGGCATGAAGCTGGGAACCGCCTACCAGATCTACGACGACTGCCTCGACCTCGTGGGCTCGGAAGAAGTGGTCGGCAAGACCCTCCGCACCGACCTGGCCAAGGGCAAACTCACCCTCCCCATCCTGAACCTGCTGGAAAACTCCTCCGAGGCGCAGCGCACCAAGCTCAACAAGCGCATCCTGGCGCAGGAAGACCTGGATCTCCCCGTGCTCGTCGGCATCGCCGAATATGAGGGAGCCATCGAAAGCGCCGTGGACACCGCCCTGAAGCTGCTGGACCAGTGCCGCGCGGATGTGGCCACACTCGGCGAATCCGTTCATTCGGCCGCCTTGATCCAGATCACCCATTTCCTCGGCAGCCTTCTGGAGAAATGCAGGAAGTGATCTCCGGATCGCTGTTCTGACTCTGGCTGTGGTATTTTGGCAGGGACGGTTTTCCAAACCGTCAGGCAGGTTGCATTTCCCGTCATCCCGCGATCCTGATCTTCTGGTGGCCTTGTCCGGGCTTCTCCATGTGAGCCATCAGCAGGAAGTAATTCATCTGTAAAAGACTAATCAACAGTTAATTACGAGCTTGTGAAAAATTTCACAAGCTCGCATTGCCACCTCGCCTGTAAGATGTCATACTCCGGGCATGCCCACCCACGGTGTCACTGAAGGAAATCAAAAGCGTAAGGTTCTCATCATCGGCGGAGGATTCGCCGGACTGGAATGTGCGCTGACCCTCTCCAACGACGACCGGTTTGAGGTCACCTTGGTGGACCGGACGAACCACCACCTTTTCCAGCCCCTGCTCTACCAGGTGGCGACGGCCTCGCTGACCGGGCCGGATATCGCCCGCTCAATCCGCCAGGTGCTGGCGAAAGCCAAGAATGTGACCGTCCTGATGGACGAGATCACCGGGATCGACACCACTACCCGTGCGGCCAGCGGAAAGTCAGGCCACCTTTACCCATACGACTACCTGCTGCTGGCCGCCGGAGCGCGGACCGGCTACTTCGGCAACGACCACTGGGCGGACTACACCCTGGGTCTCAAGTCGCTGGCAGATGCCCAGGCGATCCGCCGCAAGGTCCTCTCGAACCTGGAACGCGCGGAGCTGACCAACAGCGAGAGTGAGCGGACCAAGCTGATGACCGTCGCCATCGTCGGTGGCGGCCCGACCGGGGTGGAACTCGCGGGAGCCTTCGCGGACCTGGTCCATCGCTCGTTGAAGTCGAATTTCCGCCGGATCGACACCTCGAAACTCCGGATCATCCTGATCGAGGGCTTCAAGAATCTGCTGGAACCCTACGATGCCAACCAGCGTGACTACGCCCGCCGGCATCTGGAGTCGATCGGGGTCGAAGTCCGCACGGAGACGAAAGTCACCGACATCCGCCCGGGCGTGCTCGAGTTCGGGGACGGGACCAGCTTGGAGGCCGCGGCCATCATCTGGGCGGCCGGAGTCGCCGCCAACCCACTGACGAAGGAATTGGGGGTCGAGACCGACCGCGGCGGCCGCATCACACCCAACCCCGACCTTTCGATCCCCGGACATCCCGAGATCTTCGTCGCCGGAGACCTGGTGGCGATGAAGGATAACGAAGGCAAGATGGTGCCGGGCGTGGCCCCCGCCGCCTCGCAGATGGGCCGTCACATCGCCAAGGTCCTCAAGGAAGAACTGAGGTTGGAGAAAGGCCGCTTCGCCGACCGCAAGCACGACCTCCGCCCGACGTTCCGCTACTGGGACAAGGGGATGATGGCCATCATCGGGAAAAACCATGCCGTGGTGAAAGCGGGCAAGGCTCTGCGTCTGCAGGGTTTCATCGCCTGGCTGGCGTGGCTTTTCATCCACATCCTGTTCCTCATCGGTTTCCGCAACAAGCTGGCCGTGCTGCTGGGATGGGCGACCGCCTACCTCAAGAACACTCCGGAAGCACGGATCATCATGCACCCGCCGAAGGAGTACGAGGCGGCGTCTTCGTGACGCCGGGACAAGGCATGCTCCGGTAGCGGGATGGCTGCGCCATCACGGTTGGGTGGATGTGTGCAGCCTTCCGATGCTGATCCGTCACCCGTGCCACGGGTCACATGCGGAGACACGGGGAAGTGCGGACTTTCCCAACCGTCATGGCGCAGCCATGACGCTACCCCGCAGCTCCCCGTATCAGGCGAGGATGTCCTGCACCACGTGGCCGTGGACGTCCGTGAGGCGGAAGTCGCGGCCGGAGTAGTGGTAGGTGAGGCGTTCGTGGTCGAAGCCGAGCTGATGGAGCAGCGTGGCGTGCAGGTCGTGGACGTGGACCGGTTTCTCAACGGCACCGAAGCCGAACTGGTCGGTGGCACCATGGACGTAGCCACCTTTGACGCCGCCGCCGGCAAGCCACATGGAGAAGCCGAAGTGGTTGTGGTCGCGGCCTTTCATCACGCCGGCATTTGATCCCGCCTTCGGCAGTTCGACGACGGGGGTCCGGCCGAATTCGCCGCCCCAGACGACGAGGGTCTCGTCGAGCAGGCCGCGCATCTTGAGATCCGTCAGGAAGGCACCAATGGCCTGGTCGCACTGTTCGGCGAGGCTGCGGTGGTCCTCGATGTTGTCATGGCTGTCCCATGGCTGGCCGTTGCCGTGCCAGAGCTGGATGAAGCGCACACCGCGCTCCAGGAGACGGCGGGCCATGATGCACTGGCGGGCGTAGTTGCCCTTGCCATACATCTCGTGGATGTAGGCGGGTTCCTTGGAAATGTCGAAGGCGTCGGTCGCCTCTGTCTGCATGCGGTAGGCCAGCTCGAAGCTGCGGATGCGGGCCTCCATCTTCGGGTCATGCTCGCGGGCGGCCATGTGGCGCTCGTTCACCTTGCGGAGAAACTCGAGCTGCTTCGCCTGCCGCTCGTCGCGCACGCTGGCGTTGCTGAGGTTCTCGATCATCTTGTCGATCTCCTGGATCGAGGTGTCGAGGTAGGTGCCCTGGTAGCTGCCGGGGAGGAAGGAAGAACGCCAGTTCTCCGCGCGCTTGATCGGCATGCCGCCGGGGCACATGGAGATGTAGGAAGGGAGGTTCTCGTTCTCACTGCCGAGACCGTAGGTGACCCATGAGCCGAAGGAAGGACGGGAAAGCCGGGCCTCACCGCAGTTCATCAGCATGAGGGACGGTTCGTGGTTCGGCACGTCCGCCTTCATCGAGCGGATGACGCAGAGATCATCCGCATGCTGGGCGGTGTGCTTGAACAGCTCGCTCACCTCCAGGCCGGATTGGCCGTATTTCGAGAAAGAGAACGGGGAACGCAGCGCGGCACCGGTGGGGCGCTCGGTCTTCATGCCTTCCAGCGGCAGCGGCTTGCCGTGGTATTTGTCCAGCTCCGGCTTCGGGTCGAAGGTGTCCACCTGGGACGGACCACCATTCATGAAAAGGTGCACCACCCGCTTCGCCTTGGGCGCGTGGTGGGGTGTGAGCATCGGATATTTCGGAGCGGAGGGCGCACCGGCGGCGGAGGCGACGCCGCCCCCGAACATGCTGCCGAGCGCGAGGCTGCCGAAGCCCATGCCGCAGCGCTTGAGGAAGTCGCGGCGGTCGAGGATCAGGTCGTTGGCGGTGAGCTTGTGGTGCATCAGTCGATGAAGTGGAATTCGTTGGAGGACCAGAGCATCTGGACCAGGTCAGCCCATGGGCTGTCGGGAACGATCACCGGGGGCGGTGAAGTGGAGGTGGGGAATTGCTTCTTGAGGTTGGAGACCTCCGTGGCCACGGCGTCCGGCTTCTCCCGGCCGACGATGCGGATGTCCCAACCGGTGCCGCCGAAATGTTCTCCTTCCGGAGCGCGGTAGGCGAAGTCCACGGTGTCACCCGCGGTGACGTCGATCCACTTGCTGTCGATGGGCTGGTCCTTGGTGGCTGGCATCAGCTTGCCTTCACCCAGCATCTCGGTGTTCTTGCCGATGATGTTATAGACGAGCGGAGCACCGTCGCCCGCCTTGGAGCCGCGGCTGAGCTTGCCGATCATTTTCACCTGGCCGCTGCCGGTCGCACGCCAGCGGACGACGAGGACATGTCCCTTCGACGGATGGCCGTTGTCCGGCCCGGCGCTCAGGTAGCGGATGGGAGCCTTCGCCAGATCGGAGCCGGTCTTCCACATCTTCTTGTCGTAGAGCGGGAATGGCAGCAGCTCGCCGAGCGGGAATCCGGTGTCCGGCGTGTGGCGGATCTCCCAGATGCCGCCGATGCGTGGCAGGTAGTCCTTCGGGTCGGTGCTGTTCACCCAGTCGATGGCGTCGTTCACCTCCGCATTGGAAGGATCACGGTCGAAGATGCGGTTGTAGATCCAGCGGACCTTCGCCGCCTTGTCGGTGAGTTTTTCGAAATCCTGGTTCTTCACCATCTTCTCCGCCTGGCGGGTGACGAGCGGGCCGTTGAGGAAATAGAGCGCCTGCTGCGGGACGGTGGTCTCCGCACGCTGCGGCGCGTGGTGGTCCGGGTGCGGCAGGTCGAAGGAAACGAAGGTGCCCGGCAGCGCGTAACGGTCCACGAAGGCATAGACGCTGCGGCGGCTGTCCGCCTTGTCGCTGTCCAGCGGGATGGAGCGGCCACCGGTGGTGGTGGTGTCCAGCGCACCTGAACTGGCGAGCAGACGGTCGCGCATGGACTCAAAGTCGGTGCGGGGGCGGTTCCATTTCCAGAACAGCGTGTTCGCCTCATCGATGGCCTTGTTTTCCTCCGGACCCTCGGCTTCGAGCCGGAAGGCGTTCGAGGTGAGGAGCAGGCGGTGCATCTCCTTGATGGAGCCACCCTTCTCGTTGAAGCGCAGGGCCAGCCAGTCCAGCAGCGGTCGCAGCACCGGCACCGGTTGCTGCGGGCCGAAGTCCGCGGGGTCGGTGAGGGCCACACCGAAATGCCAGCCCCACATGCGGTTGACGATCACCCGTGCGGTCATCGGGTTCGCCGTGTCCGCGATCTTCTCGGCCAGAGAAAGACGCGGGCTCTTTCCTTCCGGGAACTGTCCGCCGCCGAGGAAGCTCAGCCACTCGCGTGGGTATGGATCGCTGCGGCTGCCCGGGTTGCCACGGATATAGACCTGGGCAGGACCCCACTTCGGCTTGTCGCTCAGGCTCATCGCCCGCGGAGCCGCGCCGGGATGCTCGATATTGAGCTTGGTCATCAAGGAGTCCCGCTGGCGGCGGTCGTCGCCGTCTTTCTGGTCCATGATGCCGTTGACCTGTTCCAGATTCAGGGAAAGCGGGCAGCGTCCGTCCGTCTTGAATTTCGCGAGGTCCCCTTCCGTGGCCTGGGTCCACTCGGTGGCCAGCGCGAGGGAGAGAGCCTTCCGGCCGGCGTCATCCGCCTTCAGCATTTCCTGGTGCCACTGGCCGAGGCGTGCGGCGGGCTTGTCATTCCAAGCGACCTTCTCGAAAAACGACTTCCAGCGGTTGACGCCGTTCAGGCGGTAACGTCCGCGTTTGAATGACTCCGCGGAGGTCTTTCCGGTGTCCCATTTCTCCTGGTTGGCGAGCCATGCGAGTTCCAGATAAACGGCGAACGACTCCGGCTTGTGGAGCTGGTCGAGGATCTCCTGCCGTGCCACGCGGTCCTTCTCCTGCATCTCCGAGAGCTTGGCGGAGTATTCCTGATAGGCCACCTCGTCGGCGGGCTTGCCGATCACCGGCTTGTCGCCGGGTTCCACCGCATTCTCCAGGATGGAGTAGATGGAGTAGAAATCCTTGGTGGAGATCGGGTCCGTCTTGTGGTCATGGCAACGCGCACAGGACACGGTGCTGGAGAGGAAGCCACGGGTGATGACATCCACCCGGTCGTCGATCATCTCGATCTGCCCGGCCCGGGGGCCGACGGTGAGGAAACCCAGCGCCGCGAGATCCGGGTGGTCCGGCTTGTCGGTCATCAGGTCCGCCGCGATCTGGAGCTTCACGAACTGCGCGTAGGGCATGTCCGCGTTGAAGGATTTGATCAGCCAATCCCGGTAGGTGTAGGCGAAGGGATAGCGGTTGTCCTTGTCGAAATTGTAACCCTGGGTGTCCGCATAGCGGGCCACATCCATCCAATGGCGAGCCCAGCGCTCGCCATAGGCGGGGCTGGCCAACAGCTCGTCGATCAACGCCTTCCAGGTGGCCTCATCCGAATTTTTCTCGATCCGCTCGATCTGTTGCCTGGATGGCGGCAGGCCGGTGAGGGTGTAGGCGGCACGCTCGATCCAGCGGCGCGGGGAGGCCAATTTCGCGGGCTTCACGCCGGCTTTCGCACGGGCTTCGGCAAGAAATGCGTCCACCGGATGTTGGGCGGCGTCACCGGGCGGCTTGCTGTCCACCGGAGGCAGATACGCCCAGTGGTCTCCGGCGTTCAATTTGACGACGAAGGAAGCGAGGAGGAGGATCGACAGGCGGAAAACCATGGGATGTGGATGAAGACGCGGCGAAAACCCTGATTCTTTCAGCTTTTGAAAGGCGTGCAGGGAAAATACCGCGAGCGGAATCTATCACGATTTCCGCCAATTTCCACCTCCGATGGTGGCCCGGTTCCAGAATCAGTACTCCCGCGGATTGGCATCCGGAGGGATCACCACCAAAGGCCGGGCCGACTTTTTCTGGAGAACTTCGCAGAGTTTCGCGGCTCCGTAGGCGAGGAGGGCTGGAGGAGCGAGCGCGGAAACCAGCTTCACATTCGCCACGAGGAGCGAGCGCACGGGCAAGCGGTGGAGCAGGCAACCCGCCGCAACGGCTCCCAGCACGGACTCCAGAGGATGCTTGCGCACGCAGTCTTCCCACTTCTCCAGACATTCAAGTGTCTTCTCCTTGCCGGAGTGGAGGACGGAGCGGATGCCATCATCCACGGATGGCACGGAATCAGGGTCGGTTGTCATAACTTACCAGAATTTGAGTCGGTTGCAGATGCGATTGAGGGAACCGGAAATGGAATCCAGGACATCCCGGGTGGGGAGATCATGGAGGTAGCCGGAGGCCTTTCCGGCACCGGTGGAGGCCATTTCCACCCCATCGTGGAACAAGGACGAGATGCGCTCCGGCGCATGGCTAAGCCTGCGGCCGAATGCCTCCGTCTCACGGACGAAACGGTCCGGCAGGCTGATATGTTCCCGTCTGGAATAGACGAGATAACCGACCGCGGCACCGAAGACCAACGCTCCCAACACGGTTGGGACAGGGTTACGGGTCACCATTTCCTTCGCCCGGTGGCAGGCGGTCGAACACTGCTCGCTCGCGGCGGCTTTGACCTTCTCCAGCACCTGCTCAGGCATTTCCTGGAGGTCGATATCATCGTGATGGGCTGCTTTCATGGTGCCAACCCATCCGCAGATCCCGCGCCGGTCCGCACGAACGCCGGAAGTCCCGATGCCACAAGGATTGCCAGCAAACGGAATGCTCCGACCCTCCTCCCGATCCGGGCAAAGTGCATGGTTTGATTGCACGATTGACTCAAATTTCAGTTAAGCCCTGCCAGAATCCCCGCAGGTTCGTTGGGAATGCTTTGAGCTACTTCGGATGAATAACCAACCCATTCCGAACATGCCATTGGACCCAGTAGAACTCGCAGGCGGGGAATCCCCACGGAACACCCCGGAATACCTCGATGAAAATCCCAACCGCGACCTGATCCTGGAGGGGATGGAAGTCTCCGAAGACGAGCGGCGGGAAGCGGCTGCGGAAGTCTATGGGGAAGATCCCTCATTGCCGGTTTCCGATGAGGATGACGACGAATTCGCCCCCGAGATTTCCGCCATCCACGGAGAGAAAGCCGATGACTCCTGAGCAGATCAGCTCCCATCTCAGATCCTACCGCGAGCGGCTGGACCGCATCGCTTCGGAAGAGCGCGAACGCGCGGAGAAGGAGGCTGAACTCTACAGGCAGAACCAGACGAAATGCCGCCGTGTCCTCGAGGAGGTGGCGGAACCATTGCTAAGGAGACTATCCGGCCTGCTGGCGGAGGCGGGCCATGAAAGCGTGGTTCATCCCGTCCAGGAAACCGAACATACCACCCGCCGGACGAATCTCCGCTCGACGGAATACGCGACCGCCATCTCGGTGCAGCAGCCGAAAGGCCCGCTGACCCTGAGGGTGGTGGCGAAGCCGGACTCGATGCAGATTTCCTCCCTCATCGGCGTGCCGCACGGAACCTGCAGCTCCGTGTTCCATGTGACGGATGGTCCGCTCAATGAAACCGGAGAAGTGACCAACCGGGGCATCGCCGACTTTGTGACGGCCGCATTCCCCCTCCGCTGAAAAGCGACTTTCCAACCCATGCCATGAACAACGATCCATTGAAACCGAAGCAGGCCGACCCGGATGGAACCCCGAAAATCCCCGGAGAGGTGGTGGGAGACGGCTTCCCGCCGGAAAAAGATGTGTCCGTCCCGCCGCCGGGGACGGATCAGGACAAGGACCGGGACGCGGATTGACACTCCATCAGCGTTTCCGGGCCTGGTGCTTTCCGCTCTGGTGAAGTGTCAGCCCGGTGACCTTTCCTGCTGGATCCTTCTGGAACTCCAGTGCGGCCTTCACCACATCCAGCTCGAAGTAATCCGCCTTCGTCTGGAAGGCGGGAAGGGCGGGTTGGCCGGTGAGTTGGGCGAACATCGTGTCCGCTTTTACCGTGATGGTGAGGACCTTTCCCGGGACCAGTTCATACTCGCCGGTGTAGGCAGCCAGCTCCGCGGCACTTGGGAAAAGGATAACGGGCAACGGATCACCATTCCGCTTGGCAGGCATCTCACGGCCATTCTGGAAAAGCGTGAGGGATTTCACGGCGTCACCTTCTTTCACGAATTGGAGATCCGCCGCCACCACATCATACCGGAAGCGGTCGTTGCCGATGTACTTCACGGGAAAGAAGGGCTGCCCGGTGAGGCGGGAATAGAGCGCCTTTCCACGGCGCAGGATGGTGAAGCGCGCGGTCGGCCCCATTTCATAGACCCCGGTGTAGGCGTCGAGTTGTGCCTCCGTGAGGGCCACTTCTTCCGCCGCCTCCGCTTTCTTGTCACTCCTCACCGCCCGCAGCACGACCTCCGCCGGCAGATTGTCATTGTTGATGAGGATCACGCGGACGGATTTCTTCGCGGGGACGACCTGCAAGGCGGTGCGGTAGCCGCCGGTGCCGCCGGTGTGCATGTAGTCACGGTCCCCGTCCAGCTTCCCGATCATGATGCCGAGGCCGATCTCCCCCCCCGCGGATGGATAGGGTGCATGGACCTGCATCATGTCACGGATGGCATCCGCGATGGGGGTCTTCTCCGGCTCGATCATCGCCTGGCCGAAGATCATGAGATCCGCCGCGGTGGAACGGAGCGCACCCGCACCCGCCATCGCCTGGAAAGTCCACTCATGCCCCGGCACGTTGTCATGATACGGCGGAGCGAGCCGTTTCCGCAGGTCTTCACCCGGAACCATCATGGTGTCCTTCATGCCCAGCGGGCCGGTGACCTTTTCCTTCACCAGCGCGTTCCATGAAGATCCATGGACGAGGGCGAGCATCTCCCCGAGCAGGCCGACCCCTAGGTTGGAATAGGATGCCTCATGCGGCGGCTCGCCCTTCAGCATGACTCTGCCGAGGAACTCCTTCAGTTTTGCCAGATCGTAGAGCGAATAGGGATCCGGATTCGCATCCGGGTCCGGCCCCATGTTCCCCGGGAGACGGGGCAGGCCGCTGGTGTGGGTGGAGAGGTGGAGCAAGGTGATCTTGCCGACCTTCGGGTCCGCGAATTTGAAGTCCGGCCCAAGCAGTTCCGCCAGGGTGGAATCCAGCCGCGCCTTTTTCTCGATGACGGTCTGCGCGAGCAGGACGCCGGTAATGACCTTCGTTATCGAGCCGATCTCGAAGGCACGGCGCTCCGGGGGAACACCATCCGGCTCCGCTTTTCCGACTACGGAATACGTGACCTGGCCGTCGCGCAGCTCCCCGGTGACGATGCAGCCTGCGGGAACCTTGTCCTTGAAGGCGAGCGCCGCTTCCGCGAGCGCCTTGTCAGCATGGGCGGTTCCCAGGGTGCCCGAGACAGCGAGCAGGGTGAACAGGAGATTCCGGAGCATGCCCGGGATGTTGGTGCTGCCGTGGACCGGATGCCAGACCGATCTGCGGGAAGTAGCGACATGGCTGCGCCATGACGGCGGGGAAAATCCGTTCTCTTTCCCACGGCTCCGCACTGAAAAAGGTGCCATCCATCACCAACCGGAATCGCAGCGACGCATCCGTCCACCCAGCCGTCATGGCGCAGCCATGCCGCTACGAACAGCGAAAAGCATGACATCCCCACCAACCCTGATAGAGCTTCAGGATATGAACAGGATCCTCCAGGCGGCATCATTCGCCGCCACGAAACACATCGGCCAGCGGCGGAAGAACGCGGCGGCCGCTCCCTACATCAACCACCCGATCGAGGTGGCGGAGCACCTTTCCTCGGTCGGCGGGGTGACGGATGAGGACATCCTTATCGCCGCGCTGCTTCATGACACGGTGGAGGACACGGACACCACGCGGGAAGAGATCGCCGGATTATTCGGGGAAAACGTGGCCTCTCTGGTGATGGAGTGCACGGATGACAAGAGCCTGCCGAAACTGGAAAGGAAGCGGCTGCAGATCGTGAACGCACCACACAAAAGCCCCGGCGCGAAGCAGATCAAGCTGGCGGACAAAACCTGCAACCTGCGCACGCTGGTGGAGGACCCGCCCGCGGACTGGCCGCTGCAACGGCAAAGGGAGTATTTCGAATGGGCGGAGAAAGTCGTCGCCGGACTGCTGGGGCATAATGAAGCCCTCGACGCAGGCGTCCTTTCGGTGCTGCGCGAGGGCCTGGAGAGACTCCCGGAGGAGGATCAGCGGTAGCTCAGTTGGGCGGTCGCCTTCGCGTCCTTGTCCGAAGTGAAGCGGATCCAGTAGGCGGAAAATTCCGCAGGGAACTCATGGCTGTAGGCGGTGCCGGATTTCACGTCCACCTTGTCCGTGACAACCCATGATCCGTTGCCGGAGATGTCCACCTCGATGGTGACCGTCGCGTCCTTGTCCGAGGACAGGGTGAGCGACTTCTTGTCATAGGCGGTCATCAGGTAGGGATCGGAAACCTCGCCCGCCTTGACCGCGGTGTCTTTCCATGGACCACCTTCACCGCGTGGCTTGCCCAGCTTCCAGATGTCATCGATGGCACCGACCCAGAGGGAGGTTTTGCCATCGTCGGACTTGATGATGCGGCCGGTGTCCGCCGGGGCATCCGTGGAGACGCCGGAGATCACGAACAGACCGCGGTAGGAGCAGAAGTCATGCACCATCAGGTTGTGCGTGGCCACGGGGCGGACGCGGGAGAAGCCACCGGCGTTGCGGGCGGGCAGTTCGAAGAAGGTGCCGTTCGAGTTGAACAGGTCACGCTCCGTCGCCACCTCACGGGCCACGCGGTAGTTGCCGAAGGTGCCGCCTTTTTCGAAGCCCGGATCACCCTTTGGCAGACGCCATTTCTTGCCGTCGTCATCGACGAAAATGACGGAGGCGGCGTCGCTGGTCAGCACGTTCGCGGGGATGGCGGTGTGCTCCTTCTGGTAGGCGAGGGCTTCCGCGTCATCCTTCTTCACCAGCTTCAGGTCGGCATCCAGTTCATAGTAGCCGATGTCCGAACCGTCCGGGGTGGCGGCGGAGAAGCCGAGCACCTTGCGGTCCTTCGGCAGGGCGCGGACCAGACCACCGGTGACGGAGGTTTCGCCCGGCTTGCCGATGCCCGTGAAGGCGGCGTCCTGGGCCTCGGTGCGCTTGTCCTCGTTGCGGTAGGTGAAGACGGCGTTCGCCTTCTTGATGTCGGCGGACGCCTTCAGGCGCACCCAGGTGCCGGTCTGCTCCTTGGTGAAGGCATGGAAAAGCTCCTTCCCGGCCGGGATGGTCAGCTTCGCAAGAGGCTCCCACTTGCCATTGCCGGCTTTGTCCACTTCCAGTTCCACGACGACTTCCTTGTCCCCGTCCTGCGTCAGGTGCAGGCCGCGGTGGTCGTAGCCGCTGAACATGTAGGGATCCGACGCCTCGCCCGCTTTCACAGGCTCGTTCGCCCACACCGCGCCACGTCCGATGACAACGCCGAGCTGGTCGAGTTTCGCCGGATCGACGAACCACAGGTTCGACTGCGACTGCGGAGCGGCGATTTTGCCCTTCGCCTTGCGGGTGTTGAGGAACTCGGCGGCGGCGGTGTCATCGCAGCCGAAGACGATGCGGTCGTTCCACTTCGTGAAGTCACCGATGACCTTGAGGTAGTTGGAACGTGGCGCGATGCCCGCGGAATTCTCCGGGGTGAAGGTGACCGGGAATTTCCAAAAGGTCCCGTGCATGGTCATGAGCAGGTCGTTGCCCTCGCCGATCTCGCGGATGCGCGGCCACTCGGTGTTCCAACCGTGGGCTCCGTCATAGGAGTGGGAACCCTTCGGCAGGCGGTAGGAGTGCCATTCACCCTTGTAGCGGCACATGAGGATGAGGGAGCGATGGTCCCAGCCGACGGCCCAGATGGGGTCGTTGGCGGCATCCGGATTGCCGGTGATGCCGCCTGGTCCGGTGACTTCGGTGAACTGGTTGCGGCGGACGATCTTCCATTTGTCCGCCTTTCCGTCCCACTCCGCGAGGACGCCGGACGGGGTTTCAGGCTTGGTGTGGGCCGCGTTGCCATATTCACCGTTGTTCGCGTAAACCAGCACACCTTGGCCGGAGTAAAGGCCTTTCCCGTGATAGCCGGGAAGATCGGCCAGCCGTGAGTCGCTTTTGACATGGGTATCCCGCCAGAGTTCCTTCACCTCGAGCGATTTCACATCCACCTCATAGATGCCCTCCTCCATGGTCGCCTGGTAGATCTTGCCAGCCGGGTCGAAGAGGTGGCGGGCATTACCGGTCGGGCGGCCGTGCATCGTCTTGTAAGGGATGGTCCTGACCTTGCCCTCGCCGTCGATGGCATGGGGTCCGATGAAAAGCTGGTTGGACTCCTTGTGGATCATCCGGTTCGCCGGGGTGCCGCCGATGCTCTCCGGACGGATGATCAGCTCCAGGTCCGGGGTGATCTCATAGAGCTTGTCAGAGGATCCGCCGGGCTTGTGCGGCGCATAGGTGACGACCCACAGGCGGTCCGCCCATGGCACGACCGCGCCGGTGCCGCACTCACCTTCCTGGTTGAAGTAGGCGAGGCTCGGGTAGATGCCGGAGATTTCCCGGGGAGCCGCGGTCGCAAGGGCCGCACTGAGGAACAGATAGCTGAAGATACGCATTTATTCGTGGTTTGGATTTGAGAGGATTGGAAAATGAGGCGTGTGATGCCCATCAGGCCCTGCGGCGGCGGCTGAGACCAACGAGAGACGCCGCGCCGAGGAACGCAACGGCGGAAGGCTCCGGAATCAGGTTGCCGGTCACGACGACGTTATCGATATCGAAGCCCGGATTGGTCCCGTAGGTGGTGCTGAACAGGAACGAACGCGCGGTGCCATTGTAGACATTTCCACCATAGGTGGTGTTACCCGTGATCGACCCGTTCTGGATCGTCGTCAGCCCGGTGACCTCGTTGGTAAGGGTATCCCCACCGGCACCAGAAAGGCGCAAAGTGTAGCTGGCCCCCGCGCTTCCCCAGCCCACACCTTCGAACTGCATGCGGTACCACGTGCCGGGAGTCACGCTCCCCAAGCCTCCGACCGCAACCCATGTCGTATCGCTCGGGCGGTACACGGCGAACGTGTTGCCCTGGATCCGGAGGTTGACGGTCGCATCCCCCGGACTCGGGTTGACGGACACCGTGGACACGCTCAGGTTCAACTGGCGGTTCGAGGAGGCCTGGACGCGGAAATAGAAATCGATGACGAAATTGTCCGCCATCCCAATCTGGTCACCGAGGCCCGAGGTGACCACGTCGGCCCCCGCCAGCAGGTGGGCGTAGTTCACCGAGGCACCGGGACCGCCCGGAACAATGTTCACCGCGCTGTTGCGATACCAATCCGCGCTGGCGGTGCCACTGTCGAAATTGTCCGAAATCACCGTCGTGACGGCGAACAACGGGCCTGAAAGCAAGGCCGACATAGCGGCGATCTGGATGATGGAGCGCATGGGATTCGAGGGTTTGTGCCTTGGAATTGTGACGTGATGCCCGCTTTGACACAGGCATCACTTATTTTTTTCAAACGTCACTCATACGCCAGTTGGGCGGTCACCTTTGCATCCGCGCTGGTGGTAAAGCGGCACCAGTAGGCGGAGAATGCCTCCGGGAACACATGCTCCAGCGGCTGACCGGCCTTCACCTCGAAACGCTTGTGGTTCACCCAGGTTCCGTTACCGGCGATGTCCACCTCCATGCGGATGATGATGTCCTTGTCAGCGGTGAGCGTGAGCGTCTTTTTGTCATACGCGGTCATCAGGTAGGGATCGGATGGCTCGCCGCGCTTGGCGGAGGTGTCTTTCCATGGACCGCCCTTGCCGCGGGGTTTCCCGAGCTTCCAGAGGTCGTCCACATTTCCGGCCCACAGGGCGGCCTTGCCGTCATCGGAGCGGATGATGTGCTTGTTGTCACCGGGCGCGTCGGTGGCGACACCGGAGGCGACGAACAGCCCGCGGTAGGAGCAGAAGTCATGCACCGCGCGGTTGTGAGTGGCGACCGGGCGGACCCGTGAGAAGCTGCCCGCATTGCGCGATGGCAGTTCATAGAAAGTGCCGTAGGCATTGAAAAGGTCACGCTCCGTGGCCACCTCCCGGGCGATCCGGTTGCCGCCGAAGGTGCCGCCGTTTTCGTAGCCTCCCGCATTCTTCGGCAGGCGCCACTTCTTGCCCTCGTCATCGGAGAAGATCACGGACGCCGCATCCTCCGTCAGCATGCCGGTGGGGATGACGGTGTTCTTCTTGTGGAAGTCCAGCTCCTGCGGGTTCTCCGTACGGACGAGTTCCAGCTTCTCGTTGAGCAGGTAGAAACCGATGTCCTTGCCGTCCGGGGAGACCGCGGCGAAAGCGAGGTCACGCTTTTCCCCGTCACGCGCCCGGACGAGGCCGCCGGTGAGATCCTTTGATCCCGCGGCGGCGATTCCATTGAAAATCGCATCGCTCTTTTCCGTCCTTGGATCCTTGTCGCGGAAGATGAAGGAGATGTTCCCCTTCGCCACATCCTCGGAAACTTTCACGCGGACCCAGGCACCCGTCTGGTCATCCGTGAAGGTGTGGAAGGTCGCCATCGCCGGACCGACGGGCAGCTTCAGCAGCGGCTCCCAGTTTCCGGTGCCGTTCTTGTCCACCTCGAACTCGAAGGTGACCTCCCCCTTCCCGTCATGGGAAAGATGGACGCCACGCAGGTCATAGCCGGAGAAAAGGAACGGATCGGTCGGCTGGCCTTTCTTCAGCGGATCATCGACCGCCAGCGCGCCACGACCGAGCAGCGGCCCGATGTCATCGATCTTGTCCGGCTCCATGAACCAGAGGTTCGACTGCGACTGCGGCGAAGCAATCTTGCCCTTCGCCTGGCGGACGTTGGCGAACTCCGACCGTGCTGTGTCGTCACAACCGAAGACCAGTCGGCCATTCCACTTGGCAAAGTCGCCGATGACCTTGAGGTAGTTCGAGCGCGGGACGATGCCGCCGGACTTGGCCGGGGTGAAATCCTTCGGGAACTTGTAGAAGGTCCCGTGCATGGTCATGAGGAGGTCATTCCCCTCCCCGATCTCCCGGATACGGGGCCACTCCGTGTTATGGCCGTGCGCGCCGTCGTAGGAGTGGGAGCCTTTCGGCATCCGGTAGGAATGCCACTCACCCTTGTCCAGCACCATCAGGATAAGGGAGCGGTGGTCCCAGCCGGTGGTCCAGATGGGATCGGTGTCCGGGTTTTCATTGCCATAGATGCCGCCCGGGCCGGTCACTTCGCAGAACTGGTTGCGGCGGACCATGTGCCACTTGTCGGCCTTGCCGTCCCACTCTGCGAGTGCGCCGGAGGCGGATTCCGGAAAGCGGTTCTGGCGTCCGCGCTCGCCGTTGTTGGCGTAGATGAGGCGGCCATGACCGGTGTAGAGGCCCTTGCCATGGTAGCCGGCCATTTCCATGCGGCGGGCGTCGCCGGGCACTTCCTCGTCACGGAAAAGTTCGGTGACATTGAGGGTGTGGACGTCCACCTCATAGATCCCCTCCTCCATGGTGGCGTAGTAGATCTTTCCGGCGGGGTCGAAAAGGTGCCGTGCGTTGCCTGTCGGCCTGCCAGTCATCCGTGAGTACTGGATGGTCCGTACATGGCGGTTCTTGTCGATGGCATACGGCCCGATGAAAAGCTGGTTGGACTCCTTGTGGATCATCCGGTTCGCCGGGGTGCCCCCGATGCTCTCCTGGCGCACGATCAGTTGCAGGTCGTTGGTGATCTCATAGAGCTTGTCCGTGGATCCCTTGGGCGAATGCGGCGCGTAGGTGATGGCCCACAGGCGGTCACCCCATGGCACGACCGCACCGGTGCCGCACTCCCGTTCGTCGTTGAAAAAGGAAAGGTGCGGATAGATTCCGGAAAGCTCGACGGGAGCCGCGGAGGCGATGGCCGCTGACAGGAAAAGGTAACTGATGGCACGCATGGGGTTTCTTGGTTGGGTTTCGGGTTACCATGAAATTGTCGGCCTGGATGAGGCATGACACATCCCTGTGAGAAAAATTTCGGAGAAAGTGGAGGCTACTTCCCTGGAAATTGGACCGCGGAATTCATTCCGCCCCGGAGAATCCAGTTCTTTGCGAAGCCAAGCGGAATGAATTCCGCGGTCCCAGTGCGCCAACCATCGGAGCCATTCCGCTACGGCTCAATCCGCCCGGTCTTCATCAGCGCCTGGATCTCCTTCTGGGAGAGGGCGGCGGGGCAGAGGGTGACCTCATCAATGCCGCCGCGGAAGGTATGCTTCGGCATGCGCGCACCGGCGGAGCGCACGGCGGAATTTTTCCCGAATGCCACGCGCTGCGCCAGCGGACCGGTGATGTCCGTATCGATCCTGCGGATGCTTTTCCGCGCCGCGGGTTCCAGTCGGCCATCCACGTAGAGGAGGATGTGCGTGGCCACGTTCGCCGGACGGCCTTCATAAAGCACGGCGGCCAGATGGTGCCATGCTCCGTCGCGCAAATCCGTGGTGCCCACCACTTCTCCTTCATGAGTGCCCACCCGCAGGGAGCCCACCGGGCCGTCCTTCTCATCCGGGTTGATGGAAACCTGCCAGGTGTCGCCCGGGGAACTGTGCGCGCCCCAACTGACGAGCGCGTAGCCCTCCGTCGCTTTCAGGTTCTGCGGGACCTTCACCCACAGGGAAACGGTCCGCGCGGACGATCCACCGAAGCCGGGGAACTCCGTCTGGATGTAGTCGTCCTGGCCGCTGAAGGAAATGGCGGAACCGTTCACCCCGTCCATCCACTCCGGCACGATGGACCCGCCGGGCAGTGAGGTGAGTGTGCCGGTCGCCTGCTCCGGGGACGCCACGCCGCGGACATCCGCACGGACTTCCAGGCCGGAGCCTTCGTCAAAGGCCCAGTGGAGGTAATCGACCGGTGAGGCGCCATGCTTCGGCGGCAGTGAGGTGAGGAAATTCCCGGGAGCAATCGCCAGGCTGGCGACGCCGCTTTTCCCCAGAAGCGCGGCCTTGTCCTGCTTCAGCGAGACGGTGCGGTGGCCCTGCGCCTTTGCCTCCACCTCACCCTTGAGAACATGAACCTCCATCTGGTCGCCTGCGGTTTTCACGGCGAACTCGGTGCCGATATCGACCACCTTTCCTCCCGGGCCGTCGATGGTGAAGCCGTGGGCGGACTCCGGCACGTTTGCTACGGCGCTGCCTTTCAGGAGCTTCGCCCGGTTCGTACCGAGAAACTGGAGCTGTGCCTCCCCCTCGATGACGACCTCCGCACCGTCTTTGAACCGGACGGAAACGAAGCCCTCCCTGAAGGAAAGGATCTCGCCCTTACGGAAGGATTTTTCCGTGGGGATGCCGTCCGCACCGGTGCTGCCGGTGATCTCCGCCACCGGTCCTTGCGAAAGCGGATGGAAAACCATGTCCGCCACCCAACCCGCCACCGCCACGGTGGCCACCGCCGCCCATACCTTCGGCCGCAGGAAAAAGGGCACCACCTTGCGGACAGGGAGCATTTCCCTCCTGACCTCTCCGGGGAAGTCCGCCAGACCGACGACGCGGTGCTCCAGCAGGCGGTCCAGCACCACCTGGTCCGCCGCGGCGTCCAGCAGGTCCGGGCGGGACTCCAGCGTGGCTTTCAGGGACGCGAGTTCCGCATCGGTGAGGGTGTCCCCATCGATCCAGCGAGCCAGCAGTTTCTCGGTTTCGAAGTCGGTCATGGCGTGGGGGCGGTCTGGTTGCGGATGCACTCCGCGAGCGCGGTGCGCAGGCGGTGGAGTTGCATGGTTACGGTCGAGTGGTTGCGCCGCGACTCCGCCGCGATGTCCTGCACCGCCGCATCGTCATGATAACGGCGATGGAGAAGCTGGCGGGCGGATGGGTCGAGTTTTTCCATGCAGTCGTCCAGGATGGAGAAAAGGTTGGCTTCCTGTAGTGGGGCGTAGCGTTCGGAGATTTTCGCGTCGATGAGGCCGGCGAGTTCGGTTTCCGCGCCGACGGCGATGGGGCGGTTCTTTTTCTGGAAGTTCCGTAGCAGGTTGAAGGCGATGCCACGCAGCCACGGCCCGAGCGGGAGCTTCGTATCGAAGTCCGCGAACTTCTGGAAAGCGGTGATGAACGTGTCCTGGGCAAGGTCTTCTGCGTCGTGAGGGTTCTTCAGGCGGATGACCAGACAGGCGCGGATGTTCTGCTCATAGCGCCTGACCAGCTCGCCGAATGCCTCCGCATCCCCCGCGCGGGCCGCGGTGACGACCGCGGATTCTTCGGTGGATTCGGAAACGTCCGACACGGGGAAATTGTCACGAGGCTCGTCCATTGACACATGGACGGCGGAAATTTTTCCGGCTCCGCGCCCGGCCTCCAGACTCCGGCATTTTCCATGGCGGGATCAAGGAAAGATCGCCTCCGTTCAAACCTCTCAAGGCAAGAGGGATGGATGACCACTGATTCCACTGATTCCCGGGAAAGGAGAACGGGACATTCTGAATCTGTGTAATCAGTACAATCAGTGGTCATCCCAATCGGAAAGAAATGGACGGCACCGCGCCAGCCCATGAAACTCCGCTCGTGTCCACCGCCTGCATTTCCATCTGCACCGCGATCATCGTCGCCGCCGGCTCCAGCCGCCGGATGGGCTTCGACAAGCTGTCCGCACCGCTCGCCGGAGTGCCGGTGCTGCGGCGGACGCTGGATGCCTTCCTCACGGCGGACGCCATCTCATCCATCATCATCGTCTGCCCGGAGGAACGCTGGGAGCTGCTGGGGGATGCCGCGCGCTTCACGAAGCCCGTCGTCCGCGTCGATGGCGGGAAGGACCGGCAGGACTCCGTCGCCCAGGGCCTCGCCGCCCTGCCGGATGGCACGGAACTCGTCGCCGTCCATGATGGCGCGCGCCCGCTGGTCCATCCGGATGACATCGCCCGCTGCGTGGCGGAAGCGGCCGCCCACCGGGCCGCCACCCTCGCCCGCCGGGTGACGGAAACCCTGAAACGGTCCGATGACGAAGCCTTCTGCACCGGCGCGGTTTCGCGGGAGAACCTCTGGTTCATGGAAACGCCGCAGGTTTTCTCAGCCGACCTTCTGAGACAGGCCTATGCGAAGGTTTCCGTGGAGAATCTGACCATCACGGACGAAGTCTCCGCCGCGGAAGCACTGGGAGTGAAAGTGAAATTCGTGGAGTCCGGGCACCCGAACCTGAAGGTCACAACGCCTGCGGATCTCGGATTGGCGGAGGCGTTGATCCAATAGCGTGCTGCGGGGAATTGGACTGTGGCTGCGGCGTCCCGCCGCAGGCCGTGATTGTGGCGTCCCGCCGCAATTCTTCCGCGGAGAACATGAGCCATCTCTTTGGACATTCGGTTGAACGTCATAACTTTCCGCTTGTGGAAGCATATCAGTCATTGGTCACCTCGAAAACGACGGCGGGACGCCGTCGCCACGGCCTGTGGCGGGACGCCACAGCCACATCCTGGCGCACGCCTGGCAGCAGCATACCCCTTGGTACCATCATGCTCCCCCCGCCCACTTTCCATTGACTCCCCCGGCCCCCGTGGTTTCCTTCGGCGGCCCTCCCCCGGACGAACCGGGGGAGGCCGCGAACCTTCACGATGAGCAAAGCGATTTACGAGTGGCGGCGGATCCCCGGCGGACCGCGACTGGCGGTGGCGACCATCGCGGATTCCGAGTGCGCCGCGCTTTCCATCTACATTCCGGCGGGCAGCCGGGATGAGGCGGAGCTGCCAGCTGGGCTGGCCCACTTCGTGGAGCACATGGTTTTCAAGGGTACCGCGCGACGCACCGCGAAGCAGATCAGCTACGAGATCGAGGATGCGGGCGGGCAGATCAATGCCTGCACCTCCGAGGACCAGACGGTCTATGAGGGCCGCGGCGAGGCGGACCTGATGCCGGTGCTGGTGGATGTGCTGTCGGATATGGTCTGGCACGCGACCTTTCCCGAAGCGGAGATCGACCTGGAGCGCGAAGTCATCGGCGAGGAAATCACGATGTATCGTGAATCCCCCTCCGATCACATAGGCGACCTCATCTCCGCCGCGCTATGGGGGGAGCATCCGCTGGGCAACGCGATCTCCGGCTCCGAGGAATCCATCCACGCCATCGACCGGGAAACGCTGGTCAAGTTCCGCGACCTTCATCATTTCCGGGATGACATCGTTATCGCCGCCGCCGGTCCGTTCACCGCGGATCAGGTGATGGAGATGCTCGCACCCCACCTGCCCACGGAGTTCCACCCCGGCACGCCGCCCGTGCCTTTCGACGCGGCGGAGGCTCCGCTGCGGAAGATCACCGACCTGCGGGAGTCCGACCAGCTCCAGCTTTCGCTGGCCTGGCACACGCCGGGCAGACGCTCGGAGAGCCGCCACGCGCTGCGCCTGCTGAGCATGATGCTGGGTGAAATCTCCAGCTCCCGCCTGTTCCTGGAGCTGCGGGAGGACCGCGGGCTCTGCTACCAGATCGGCAGCGATGTGACGTTTTTCGACGAAACCGGATCATTCGAGGTGAATGCCGGGCTTGATCCGGAGTCGCGGGAGGAAGCGCTGGAGTGCATCCACCGGGAGATCGCGGATCTGGTGGAGAACGGTCCACGCCCCGGCGAACTGGACCGCGCGAAGCGGCTGATGATCGCCCAGAGCAAGCTGGCCTTCGAGTCCACCGGCTCCCACGCGGCATGGGCCGGGGAAGGGTTGCTGGATTTCGATGAGATTCCCTCCCCCGCCGCCTGGCGCGGGAAGATCCTGTCCGTGACGGATGAAGATGTGCGGAGCATTGCCCGCGAGGTTTTCAAGGACCAGCAGCCGGCGATGGCGGAGATCGGGGTGGGTTAGTAAGGAGGGAGGACACTCCTGTCCTCCGGCGGCATTGGGAAACCAGTTCCTCAAAGCGTTGTGAAGCCTGGGAAAAAGGCGGATCGGCGGGTTTGACTCGATTTCCTGCTACTATAACCTGCGTCTGATCTTTAAAGGTGATATTCTCTGTGTTTCTGTTGCAGCCGGTGGACAGGAGTGTCCACCCTCCTTACTCTCATGCCACGTGCTTTCCAACCCTTCACGCCGGAACACTTCTACGCGGTGCTCGTTGGTGCGGTGGTCATCGCCATCCTGATCCTGCTCGGGAAGATGGGCGGGCGGCGGCGGTTGTTCGCCACCTGGGTGCTGGCATTCACCAATCTGGCGGCCTACCCGCTGGGGCAGGCGGCGTGGCTGTCACTGAGCGCGGACAAGAGTCTGGACAACCTGATCCCCTTCCACCTCTGCGACATCGCGGCGGTCACCGGGGGCTTCGCGCTGCTGACGAGGAACCATCTGCTGGCGACCCTGACGTATTTCTGGGGACTGGCCGCCACCATGCAGGGTCTTCTGACACCGGCCATCACCGTGGGCTTTCCGCATTGGCCGTTCATCATGTTTTTCGTCCACCACTTCGTCATCGTGGGCACGGCCTTCTACCTGCCCATCGTGGAAGGCTGGAGGCCGAAAACGCCACTGTGGCGCAGCCCGGTGGAGGTTTTCCTATGGTCGCTGGGCTACCTCGCCTTCGCGATGACGGTGAACAAAATCCTGGGGACGAACTTCGGCTTCGCCGCAGGGCCGCCGCCGAATCCGAGTCTGATCGACCACCTCGGGCCGCACCCGTGGTATTTGCTGGCAATGGCGGGCCTCGCGCTGGTGCTTTATCTCCTGCTGGCGCTGCCATTCGCGGGCACGGTGCGGCGGGGAAAATGATTTGGTCGGTCTGCCATCCCGGTTTATAGGTGGGGCAGATGAGCGACGCCGCCGCAGATCCCGCCCAGAAATCGAAACGCCCGCGCGTGAACGTCCGCCGCCCGGATGTGATGGAGCGCGTGGCCGCGGAGGTGGCGGTGCATTTCCACTCCTCCATCGTGGAGAAGCTGAAGGACCGCGGAGGAAAGATCACCATCGGCAACACGACGGTGCTGCTCGCCCAGCAATTCGGCTTCTGCTACGGGGTGGAGCGGGCGATCGACCTGGCCTATGCCTCACGGCGCGTTTTCCCGGAGAACCGCATCTTCCTCATCGGGGAGATCATCCACAATCCGGAGGTGAACCGGCAGCTCCGGGAAATGGACATCGTCTCCCTGCCATGGCAGGATCTCACGGAAGACTACGACGACCTCACGGAGGATGACGTGGTCATCGTCCCCGCCTTCGGCGCGCCCACCCACTTCATGAAAAAGGTGGAGGAATGTGGCTGCTACGTGGTGGATACCACCTGCGGCGATGTGATGAAGGTCTGGCGGCGCGTCCGCGGCTACGCGAAGGACGGCGTGACCTCCATCATCCATGGAAAGTCGAACCATGAGGAAACCCGCGCCACCGCGTCCCGCGCGCTGGGCGAGGACGGCACGGGCCACTACCTGGTGGTGCTGACGCTGGCGGACACCGACTACGTCGGCGACTACATCAAGGGCCACGGCAACCGGGAGGAGTTCATGGCGCGTTTCAGGAACTCCGTCTCCGATGGGTTCGATCCGGACCTCCACCTCCGGCGCATCGGCGTGGCGAACCAGACGACGATGCTGAAAAGCGAGACGCAGGAGATCCAGACGCGCCTGCTGGCCGCCGTGATCGAGCGCGACCACAATGGCGCGAACTTCCAGGTATTCGACACCATCTGCGGAGCCACCCAGGAGCGGCAGGACGCCCTGTTCGAGATGCTGCGGGTGAAGATGGACATGCTCCTGGTCGTGGGCGGCTACAACAGCTCGAACACCCAACACCTCGTCGAGATCGGCGAAAAGGAACTGCCGACCTTCTTCATCCGGGATGCCTCCTGCATCAAGTCGCTGGAAGAGATCGTCCACTTCGACCTCCACAAGCACGAGGAGACGACCAGCTACTCACGGATTCTCGCGGGGGACACGCCCGCCATCATCGGCATCACCGCCGGAGCCTCCTGCCCGAACAACCTGATCGAGGAGACGATCTTCAAGGTGTTCGAGTTGCGGGGGATCGGCCGTGAGGCGGTGAGCGTGGCGTAAGAAGAAATCAGGGAAGGGACGCCATTCCATGGCGTCCGGCTGGGAAGATCCGCCATATCCTTCCGATTCCGCAACCACCGGACGCTTTCAGGGGACTGTCACATTTGGAGCGGGGTTGATCCACCCCGCTTGACGCCATGGAATGGCGTCCCTGTCTTTACAGATATGGCAGGAACGCCTTGTGCATCTCCGGCGGGATGTCGAGGAGGCTGTAGTCCTTCGATGAGACGAACAGCAGGCTCTGCTGGCCCTTGCCGAGAAGCTGGTTTTCGGAGCCGAAGATCTGGTGTTCCAGCGTGCAGAACTTCCGGTTGAAGTCCGCCACGCGGATTTTCACGGTGATGGTGTCGAACTCCCGCGCCTCACGGACGAACTTATGCTCGAACGAGCGGGTCAGGATGTAGAACTTGGTGGTCTTCAGATCGAAGTCCGGCATCGCCTTCGCGAAGAAAAGCTCGCGGGTCTTGCCCACATACATGCCATACATGCCGAAATAGACGTTCCCCACGGAGTTGGTGTCCGCGTAGGTGGCGATCATGGAATAGACGAACCAGTTGCCCTCGAAGTGGCCGCCCAGCGCGTGGGCATCCGCGGGCTGGACCACGGCGGATGCGGCCACCGGAGCGGCCGGGGCGACGGTTTTCGCGATGGCCTTGATCGCCGCGACATCGGAGGTGGAGGCTTTTTCCATCACCTCACCCGCCTTTTCCGTGACGACGCGCAGCAGGTCGGTGTTCACAACCAGCCAGATGACGTAGGCCAGCGGCAGGACGGAGCCGAGGATGAGCAGGGAGGTCTCCGCCTTGAAGTAACCGAAGGCAAAGATGACCATGGACATGCTGGCCATGGAGAACATGCGGATTTGCGGCAGCGGTTGCTGCGAGTTCGGCACGAAGCAACGGGCGATGGCCAGCGAGGCGTAGCCGACGAAGAACGAGGCGTAGAACACCATGAAGTATTCCAGCTTCACCAGGTCCGCCTTGCCATAGAGCCAGTTCGCCAGGATGCCGGCGAGGGTGATGAAGGCGACGAGCAGGAAGCTGGGGATGGGGGAAGCGATGAACTGCTTCGGCACCATGGAAAGGAGCACGTTCTGGCTTCTTTCGACATTCCTGCCGAGGAACCACTTCAGGGCCACGTAGCCACTATCCAGGGTGGTGACCGCACAGATGATCAGGAAGGAGAAATAGGCCACCGGGATCACACTGCCGTCGGTGAAACGGGAACTCATGTACCGGGTGACCAGGTCATGGGCGTAGTTGAAGCCATCCACGGCCTTCATCATGGCCACCGCCTCCGCGCCCTTGCCCATCACCCACATGGCCATGAAGCCGTGGAAAAGGAGGAGCAGGAAAAAGATCAGGCCGCCGATGATGTAGCTGCCGCTGACGGAGGTCTTCTCACGGTGGATCTGGATGGCACGCTGCCAATGCTGGAGGTCCAGCCACGGCCCGACCAACAGGCCGACCAGCAGCGGGATGGTGTAGCCAAGCAGGCTGGGACCGCCCCACTGCAGGGTGTAGGGGGATTTCCACTGGATGGAACCGGACGTGGCGGCCCCCGTCCCGAAAAGCAGGATGCCGATGCAGATGAGCAGGCCGAAACCCGCCATGGCGTGGCCGTACTTGATCTTCTGGATGCCGAACTCCTCCCCGAAAAGACAGCCCGCCGCCAGCACCACGAAGACCACCAGACAGAGGAACATGCCCACCAGCGGCCCGGGGGCCAGATTCAGCGGGACGAACAGGTAGCTCGCCAGCGCGAAGACCGTCAGGGACAGGGCGATGATCTGGTAGAGATAGAACGCCAGCCGGAACGGCCGGGAAAACTTGTCGAAGAAGTCCGCCAGCGACTCCTGGCCACCGCCGTGCCGCTTCGCCACGATCTGGGTAAGCACGCCGAACAGGGCCAGACCCACCGCATTCGGGATGGCGAAGGTCAGCAGACCCTGGAGGCCGAACATGAAGGTCATCTGGACGCTGAAAAACAGCCCCAGCCCCCACATCCATGACAGAGCCACGGAATTCCCCCAAAGGATCGCATTCAGCCAACGGAAATTCATCTCCGGACAAGGGAACCCCTAATGCCCGCAACGGCAAGCCGAGATTGAACCGCCGCAACCCGCCATCCTCGAAAAGCAACCGATGGATGGCGCGGACCACCGCAAGGAGGTCAGTCCTCCAGCTTATCCCCCGAAAGTGTGACATCACCCCCATGGACTGCGCACGATGAACCATCATACTCCGCTTTTCCGACGTTCAACCCATGTCCCGTCGTCAATGTTGAAACCGCCCACCAGCCCACGCGGAGCACTCTGCCTGATCTTCTCCTCCCTGATGGCCGCCCTGCCGCTGTCAGGGGAGCTGGCAATGACCAGTGATTTCGAGAACGGCAACGGCCTGCCCGGACAGATCGACACCCTGCGCGGGCAGATCGTTTTCTCGCCCCACCGTATCCGTGAAAGCAGGAACATCTGGTGGCATGTCCATCTGACCGGGGTGGAGAAAGGCAGGGAGATCGAGATCGTGGTGGAAAACCAGGACGCCGTCGGAGGCTCATCCCACCCGGTTTATTCCTATGACAGAAAAACCTGGCACCGCTTCGGCCAGGTGAGCTCCCCGTTCAGGCAGGTTTTCCAGAATGAGTCGGTCTGGATCGCCCGGAACATCCCCTACACCTACAGCGACAGCCTGGCCCTTGCGGAGAACATGAAAGGGCGGGAGCACGTCACCGTGGGCGAACTCTGCACCAGCGAGGCAGGCAGGCCGGTGAAGATGCTGCGCATCACGGACGCGGGTACTCCGGACGAGGGGAAGAAGACGGTCTGGGTGCAGGCACGCCAGCATGCTTTCGAGAGCCACTCCAGTCATGTTGCGGATGCCTTCGCATGGTGGATGCTGGGTGACGGCGCCGCGGAACTGCGCCGACAATGCATCGTTCACATCGTCCCCATCATGGACGTGGATTCGGTCTTTGAAGGGGCTGCGGGCAAGGACCAGAAGCCGGTCGATTTCAACCGCACATGGACCGGAACCCCTCACTGGAATGCGGTCCGTTCGACGATCTCATTCCTGGATGAGACAACCAGGACCCGCGGCCGGGGGCTTCTGGCCTTCATCGACATCCATAGCCCTTTCTTCGGGGACGTGAACCACTGGTATGAACCGGAACCGGAACCGATGAAGGCCAACGCGAGGAAATTCGCAGCGCTCTACGGTCAGGTGACCGCTGGCATGAAGGCTGCCAACCACTGGGCGGCGGACGCCATCATTCCCGTACCGACAAAGCCCACGCTCGCCCGGAACTATGCCATCGGGAACTGGACCGCTCACGAGCCGCACGCCCTCACCCTGATCATGGAGGTGGGCAACTGGAAAGACGGACGCCGCTCCGGAGAGGGGGATTTCATCACCCACCAAGGGCTTCAGGACTACGGGAAAGCACTCGGAAAGTCGCTGTCCGCCTGGTTGGAAGCCGGCCGCTGAGGATCATTTCCTCCCTGGCTCCCGGCGGTTCCCGGCGTCCGCCCGGGCGGACCCGCCCCTCCTTCATGATGGCCGATTGAATACCCTGTGGATGAATGACATATCCACATTGCTATATCCCATATCCACATTCCATTGCGCCCATCCAGCATCACGGCATAAACCGCTATAACCCAAAAACCTATCCGCCGTGGTCGCTCCGAAACCCAGCCCCCTTGTCTCCACCTTCCGCCGGATCATCTTCGCGGCGCTCCTCTCCACCGGTTGCCAGGTGCATGCCGCGCTTTTGATCCATGAAGGTTTCAACGGCTACACCGCAGGTTCGGGCTTCGCCGCCGGCACGACACCCAACGCCAACACCACCGGCCTCGACACCTCGACGAACTTCGGCGGATCAGGACACGCGAACCTCACTTATTCGGAAAGCGGCCTCACCTTCGGCAACCTGGCCACCTCCGGTGGATCGATGCGGTTCGGCACGACCACCAGCGTCCTTTCCGCGCGGTCCTCACTCACCTCTTCATTCACCGGAACGCTCTACAGCAGTTTCCTGATCAACTTCTCCGCCAAGGGGACAAGCGCCTCCCATGGCTTCGTGACCAGGATCAGCGACAACATCAACGACGACACCGGATCGAGGCTCAACTCCTTCGCGGATTCACGGAGCGGCAGTTCCCTCAATGCCGGCATCGCCTATGGCAGCGCCTACGGCAGCCCGACCCTGAACGCCTCGACCGGCCTCATCACCGACACCACCTACATCGTGATTTCCTCGTTCACGAACATCGGGGGCAACCTCGCCACCTCCAATGGCACCGGCACCCTCTATGCCCTCACCCTCTCCCAGTTCGCGGCCATGACGGCGTCATCCAACTGGGAGGGCTACCTGAATGACACCCCGGTGGGCACGGAAGCGGACCAGATCTCCGTCCGGGTTTCCCGCAATGCCACCACCGGCACCCCTACCCTGGGGGCGGATGCAGATGATTTTTTCCAGGTGGTCACCTCCGGCAACAGCGGTGCCTTCGACGAACTGCGCTACGGTTCCACCCTGGAAGCGGTGGTCCCCCTCATTCCGGAACCGTCCTCAGCACTGCTCGCCTCCCTGGGTGCCTTCGGTTTCCTGCATCGCCGGCGGCGGTGAACTTTCCACATCCCGCAGGCCTTCCGCCTTCATTCCCCATTTGTCATCCCCTGTCCGGGTTGTGCATGATCATGCACCTCCCGCGATGATTACCGGAAACCCCTACCAACCTCCTGCCAGTGACCCGTCACTGCCTGAGGAGGAGGTGCCCGCTCAGGAACTGGCTCCGCTGGGGGACCGCTTGGGGGCGGCCATCATCGACGCCATCATCATCAGCGCCTTGCTGTTCGCGGTGGGAATGGTTGCGGGGAATTACCTGCTTGGCATCCCCGGGGATTGGTTCTGGCAAATGGCGGAGTCCGACTTCTGGAGCGGGTTCATCGAAACCATGGTGGCGTTCTTCATCTTCGCCGGAGTCCAAGGTTATCTTCTGGCGAAAAACGGGCAGACCATTGGCAAAAAGCTACTGGGCATCAAAATCGTCACCATGGAGGGAAAGAAGCCCCGGATGGAAGCGCTCCTTCTGCTCCGCACGCTCGTCCCGCTGCTGCTGGAAACCATACCCACCGCCGGGCCGTATATCTATCTGGCGGGCATCATCATCATCTTCGCCCGCCCGAGGCGGTGTTTCCATGACTACATCGCCGGGACGAAAGTGGTGCAGGTGGCGGTGCTGCCGAGGGGGGACACTCCTGTCCTCCGGCGGCATTGGAAAGATCGGAGAATCACCGCAAAGCCGCAAAGTAGAGATGGAAAATGAAAGCGGGCAGGCTCGTAGAGAAAACCCTTCAACTATCCGTTTTCCTTCCCTGAAAACTTCTCCTCCTTTGTTTGCCAATGCCGTCGGAAGACAAGAGTGTCTTCCCTCCTTACTCTCCCACGATGCGGACGTTGCGGAACGACCCGAGGTCATCGAATGAACCGAGGCCGATGGCCCCTTTGCCGAGCGTCTTGTCGGTGGCGGCCAAGACCTCCCGGCCATCGAACCAGACCTTGATGGTGCCGTCCGCGGCGTTTCTCACCACCTTCACCTGATGCCAGGCTTCCGGCTTCCATGGGAGGGTCTCCGCACCTTGCGTGGTGATCGCCTTGCGGTCCGCGTCATTGACCAGGTGGAGCTGGAGATGCACCGCATCCGCCTTTTCCCCGAGGTGGGCGTAGTAGAACTTCGTGTCGCTCTGTTTGGAAAAAGCGATGCAGACGTCGTTGTTGCCCTTGTTGAAAAGGTCCAGCCTCACTTCCGCGGTGAGGGTGAACGAATCCCACTGTCCACCGCTGAACCATGCGAGATTGAAGGGGCTGCGGACCTTCGGCTTGAACTCCGACTGCTTCTTCAGGGAAAGCACCGCATCATCCCCCGCGCCCGTCCATTCCCAGGCGGCCGGGTCGCCGTAGCTCCACTTTTCCTTTTCAGCGAGAGGCTTGGTCTGCGCCGTCGCGGTGGCCGCACAACCAAGGGTGATCAGCATGAGGTTGAAGAATCCGGTCATTCATGGGAGAATCCAACACTTCCCTGGACGATCAAGCCCGCATGCTCCGGTTCCTGTTCATTTTCCTCTCCCTGCTCCACCCCGCCACCGCAGCGCCGCTGCTGTTGGCGCAAGGGACGAAAGCCGCCCGGGTGGAGGATGCTCCTGCCGCCACCGCCCTGAGCGGCTATCCCTTGCCAGCACCCGGCCTGCCGCCGGAAGGAAGGGAGGAGGAGGCCTTCGCCGAAACCGCGCCACTCGCCACCCTGAGGATCGACTGGCTGAACCAAACGCCCGCTCCCGAGGGATTCGAGGTGGCGGTGACGAAGAAACGGCGGATCATCACCTCCACCCACCGCCTGGGGAAGACCGGCATCACCCGCACCATTCTGGCCACTCCGGAGGCATTTTTTGTCCATATCGTGGCGGACCAGCCGGGAGCCATCGCCTTCAGGACCACCCTGACCTCCACCCGCGACGGAAAAACCACCCCTTCCGGGCGCAACGAACTGCTGTGGGCTTCCGCCGACCATGCTCCCGCGAAAGCTTATGTCCGTGTGATTCCGTTCGAGTCGGACGTGGAAGCTGACGGGGACGCCATCGTCCTGCGGGGTGAAGGGGAGTGTCTGGTCATTTTCAGCCTCACGATGCTGGATTCCCCGGAAAAGCCGCTCTCCGGCACCTGGCAGCGGCTGGCCGCCATCCTGGATCCCGGGGAGGAGCACCCGGACCCCTCCAAAATCTGGCAGGTAATTCTCTCCCAGGCCGCCGGTCCCTGAGAAAAATCCCGGAAAATTCTCATTCCAGCCTCGCAATTCTTCCATTGCCCGGCAGCTTTTCCCCCTCTTTACTCGCCCCGTTCACGGGGAAGCCCCGCAATTTCATGATCGAGCAAATCCGCAAATACTCTGGCCTGACGATCGTCGTCCTGGTGGTCGTCTTCATCAGTTTCTTCTTCATGGACACCCAATCCATGCAGGGATCGATCGGTTCACCCACCGTGATGCGGATCGACGGCCGCAACTACAGTGAAAAGGACTACCGCCGCCTGGGTTCCGGAAGCTATGAAACCATCATCGGCATCGCACGGGCCGGCGACTTCGGGCTTTACCAGGCGTTCATGCCACTTTTCGGACGCGGCGGCGGGGATGACATCCCGAAGCAACTCTTCATCAACCGCGTGCTCCTGCAACAGGCGAAGGACAAGTTCGGCCTCCACCCGGACGATGAGGAAGTCTCCAGCTACATCCGGAAAATGCGCGCGTTCAGCGGCCAGGACGGCAGCTTCGATCCGGAGATCTACGGAAAATTCGTCGAGGGCGGGATGAACCGCCTGGGCCTCGCGGAGCATGACCTGCGGGACATCGTTTCCGACGCCATCGTCGCGCAGAAGCTCCAGTCGATCCTCAGCGCCGGCCTCAGCACCGACCGCGACGCGATCGCCCGTGAATCCGCCCTGGATTCCCAGCAGATCACCGTCGAACTCGGCCGTCTGGACCTCGATACCTATCAGGACAAGATCGACCCGAAGGAAGAGGAGATCAAAGCCTACTGGGAAGGCATCCAGGACTCCTTCAAGACGGAGCCGCTCAAGAAATTCACCTACGTGATCGTGACCCCGGAAGCCACCGCCGAGACAGCTCCCGAGGCACCCGCCGCCCCACTGCCCGCCGACGCGACGGAAGAAGCGAAAGCCGCCGCCAAGAAAGCGGAGGATGACAAGAAAGCCGCCGCCGCCGCGAAGACCGCCGAGGCACGCCGCGTGAACCAGAACAAGGTGGATGGCCTGGTCGATGACTTCAGCTTCTCCCTGATGGAGCAACACGGCGCCGGCTTCGAGGACCTCGCCAAAAAGAACGGCTGGGAAGTCAAGACGACCGAACTCTTCCCACTCAGCACCCCCCCGGCGGATCTGAACATCGACCTCCGTTCCTCCAGCCAGGGAGGCAAGGCGGTGGATCTCCTTTTCCGCATGACGGCCGGCAAGGATGCCGTCTCCCGCGTTTCCGAACCCATCGCGATCGGGGAGGGCCAGTGGCTGGTCGCCCGCATCGACGGCGAGGAAGCCTCCCGGGTGAAGACCTACGCGGAAGCCCGTGCGGATGCCCGTGCCCAGTATATCCTGGAAAAAGGCGTCGAAGCGCTGAAAGCCGCCGCAGCGGACGCCTCCACCAAGATCAAGGAAGGCCTGGCCGCGAAGAAATCCTTCGCGGACGCCGCAAAGGATGCGGGCATCAACGAAGTGAAGACGGTCGCAAACGTGACCCGCTCCTACCGTGCGGATGCACTCAGCGAGCCCCAGAGCCTCTTTGAGGAAGCCCGCGCGACCGATCCCGGCGCCCTCACCAACACCATCGTCGAATCCGACCGCGCGTTCATCGTGCATGTGGTGAAGCGTGAAGTCGTCAAGGAAGAGAACGCCGCCGCCCGCCTGGATGCCGAGGTGTCCAACAGCGCCGCCGGCAACGCCTTCGCCGCCTTCCACTCCTGGCTCGCCGCGGAAACCGAAGCCGCCAAGGTGGAGGACCTCTACGCCAAGCAGTAACCCGCCTTCCGGCGGCCACCGCCGGACAGAGCCGATGCAAGGGAACTCCGAATCCGAAGAACTCTTCGACGAAGCCAACGGTCATCTCGCCCTGGGTGAACTCGAGGAGGCCATCGTGCTTTACCGCCGCTGTGTCGCGCTCGATCCCGGCTTCTTCGACGGCTGGCACGCGCTGGCCATGGCGCTGCTGAAGACCGGCCAGACCAAGGAGGCGATCGGCTGCGGCCTGCAGGCCGTGACCCTGAAGCCGAACGACCTGCTCGCCTGGACCGGCCTTTCCCAGATGTATGTCCGGGACGGCAACATCCCGGAAGCGGAAGCGGCCAAGGGCAATGCCCGCATCCTCTCCCTGGGCGGCAAAGTCGTCCGCGACGCCTGATTTCCACCCACCCGATCATTCCCGACCATGTTCTACCTCACCACCGCCATCGACTACACCAACGGCTCGCCCCATTTCGGCCACGCCTATGAGAAAGTGCTGGCGGATGTCATCGCCCGCTACCGCCGCCTGAGCGGGGATGAGGTGTATTTCCTCACCGGCGTGGACCAGCATGGGCAGAAGGTGCAGCAGACCGCGGAAAAAGAAGGCGTCCACCCCGCCACCTACGTCAAACGCACGACCAAGAAGTTCTCCAACCTGTGGGAGAAACTGGGCGTCCAGTATGATGGCTGGGCGGAAACCATCGACGACCGCCACAAGGCCTGCGTCGGTGCCATCCTCACCCGGCTCAAGGACAACGGCCAGCTCTACAAGAACTCCAAGAAAGACCTCTACTCCGTCCGCCAGGAGCAGTTCCTCACCGACCGCGACCGCAACGAGCAGGGCGGGTTCGGCCCGGAATGGGGTGAGGTCATCGAAATCGAGGAAGAGAACTGGTATTTCCGCCTGAGTGACCACGCGGAGTGGTTGAAGTCGTTCATCGGCGGAACGGCGGACTTCGTCCTGCCCGGCTTCCGCCGCAATGAGGTGCTCAACGCCCTGGAGCGTTCTCCCGGCCTCGACCTCTGCGTTTCCCGCCCGAAGGCGCGCCTCCGCTGGGGCATCGAGTTCCCCTTCGACCCGGAATACGTGACCTACGTCTGGTTCGACGCGCTCATCAACTACATCTCCTTCGCCGGATACTGCTCGGAGGACGGCACCCTGCCGGACTTCAACAAGCTCTGGATGGAGAATGACCGCCGCGCCCTCCACATCATCGGCAAGGACATCCTCGTCCCCGCCCACGGCATCTATTGGCCCATCATGCTCCACGCCATGGGCTTCCCGGACGACAAGATCCCGCAACTGCTCGTCCACGGCTTCTGGAACGGCCTGCGCGGCGAGAAAATGTCCAAGTCGCTCGGCAACATCGTCGATCCGTCCGAACTCGTGGACAAGTTCGGCGTGGATGCCGTCCGTTACTATCTGGTCCGCGACATCACCACCGGCAAGGACTCGGAGTTCGATCCGGAGCGCCTGCTGATGCTCTTCAACACGGAGCTGGCGAACGCGCTGGGCAACCTCTGCAACCGCGCGCTGAACATGAGCCAGAACTTCACCGGCGGCATCATCACCACCACCGGGGAATTGACCGCGGATGATCTGGCGCTGCGCGATTCCCTCGCCACCTCACTGGCGGATTACCGTGCCGCCATGGACGACTACGACATTTCCCGTGGCCTGGAGGCCATCAACCGCCATGTCGTCCACTGCAACGGCTATGCGGAACGGATGAAGCCATGGGAGATGAACAAGGAATGGAAGACGAGCAACGACCCCGCGCTGAAGGCGAGGATCGCCACCGTGCTTTACCATCTGGCGGAAAGCGTGGCCCATGCCGCCGTCCTGTTGGCTCCGGTGCTGCCGGATGCCTCCGCCAAGCTCGCAGCCCAGCTTTCCCTGCCCGGTCTGGAGTCCATCAAGCTTCCGGACCTGTCATGGGGCCTCATCCCGGATGGACACGCCATCGGCAAACCCAAGCCGGTTTTCCCACGCATCGCCATCGCGGAGCAGGAATGACCAACCGGACCTCCGGGTATCGATTGGTCGCGCATGATTAAGATGCGGTCCAGTTCTGATACCCGTTCCAATCCTTGAAGGCATTGGATTTCGCTCTACGAAGCGCCGGGGCCGCTGGGGAACCCGGGAATCCAGGAGTTCAGGCTCACCGACTTCCCCCCCCCGGCACCACCACGGGCTGAGGGCGCAGGTGACTGATAGCCCCACAATCGGGAAACCAAGCATTATTCATATCTAAATTATCAATCTGTTTAAATTTTGACGATATCCTGAAGATTGAATAGGATGAACTCCGCATTGTTCAGGATAAATCCCGCCCATTTCCTGATACCCCCATAAACAGATCCCTCAACGCTATTACCCAATTATTTCACATATGTGAAATAATCACCCCCTCAATGCTATTCCGCATCCCCCTTGCCAAAAAGCGGATGAATCAGTCGTTTTTGCCCTCCCATAAAACTGAGTCAAAAATTCAACGCGGAGAAGCCCTTCATGGATGACCACCCCCCGCCCACCGATAGAGCCGGTGGCCCGGTTCTTCCCGAACTGCGCCACCTGGCGGCTTTCCAGCAGGTCTACATCGCCAGGGACTACACTGCGGCAGCCCACGATCTGAACCTGGACCGGAAAGGAGTTCTCCGGATGATGGACCGCCTGGAACAAGCGCTCCGCAATCCGCTTTTCACGGAACCGCGCCGTGGGGTGCTGGTGCCGAGTCCGTTCGCGGACCGCCTCTTCAACGACCTGCGGTCGCTGAATGCCGCCCGGGAATCACTGGCCAAGGAGGTGGAGGGCATCCGCACCAACGGACGGCCCGTCCGGATCGGAGGGTCGCCCACGGTTTTCCGCTCCAGCATTTTCCGCAGCCTCTTCCGTGATTTCCAGATCTCCGGGAAGATCCGTGTTTCCTACGTTCCCGTTCCAGCGGATGAAGCGACCAAGGCCCTGACCGGGGGCACGTGTGATCTCCACATCGGCTGTGTGCCGATCACCAGCCCACGCTTCGTCTCCCATCTTCTGGGACACCTGCCGTTCCGGATGCTGGAGAGAAAAGGAGAGACGCCTGATGCCACATCAGGCCGTCCATGGATCGTCTCATCAGAAGAAATGCGGGCGGAACCGATGGCGGGCGAAATCACCGGATACCGGCCCCTGGATGAGGCACGGTTCCTGCATTGGCTGGACCACCCGGAAGAGTGTCCCGCCGGAACACTGATCTTCGCTCCCGAAATCCCCGTTTCGGGTTCCCACTGGACAACAACGGCGGCCCCACCCCCCTCCGCATCCACCAGCGTCCATCTGCGCCACCTCCGGCAGCATCCCTACGAATTCCTCCCCGCATTGGTCAACAGCATCAAAATCCCCCCTCCCCACCACGATCATGCCTGAAATCCGGGAGATCCAGGTATTCCTCGCCCTGACGCAGTCAGGGAGCTTCTCCGCGGCGGCAAAGGAGCTGGGAATCACCCAACCGGCGGTGAGCGCGCATATTTCAAAGCTGGAGCAAGTGATGGGTTTCCTGCTGTTCCACCGCTCTCCGGAAGGGGCCTCCATGACGGAGCAAGCCAGATCCATCCTGCCCCACCTCGAACGCCTCAACCAGGAATACATCGATCTTCTGAGGCGGGCCGACTACTGGAACCGCTTCCAATCCCATGAGGTGAAGATCTGGGCGGATGGAAGCTATCTTTCCCAGGAACTGAAGAGGGCGCGCAACCCGACGGCTGATCCGTCCGTGATGGAGATATGGATGGACCTGGAGGCAAAGGCGGACTGGGTGAACGCTCTGAAAAACTTCGAGACGGACATCGTGATCACCGGCTCATTCCTGAGGGCCGGTGACTGTCCGGAGATCCGGGTATCCACGGTGGCCGCCGAAGCGGGCCTGACAGTGGCGTGGAATCCGGACTACTACGCCTTCGACACGGATGGGTTCAGCTTCCCGGACACCTTCTCCGCGAGCGCCATCCTCCCCACGGAGTCCCTCGCCGCGGGCTTCCGCCACTTCCTTTCCAAATGGTGTGAGACGACCTACGGCATCCATATCATGGAGATGATGGAGTTCGGCTCCGAACATGAAGCGGTCGAAGCCTGCCGCCTGGGGCTCGGCGTGCTGATCTTTCCCGGAGAGGCAGCATCCAGGCTGCGGCTCGGGCCTCTGGGGCTGGCCACCCATCCAGCCTTCGGTTTCCTGCTTCCGAAGGCATTCAGGTTCGGCATCCGCTGGAGGGCCAATGAGAAGAACCCCGCCATCCTCGCCACCGTGCGGAGCCTGGTGGCGAAGTTTCCGCTGTCCGGAACCGGCGGGATCTGAATGGATCACTCCCGGATCCTGAGACGGAAGTCGCCGGAGTTCCCGCGCAGCTCCGGCGCATACATGGCCTCCGCGGTCGCGGGGAGCGCCTTGTAGGTGCCCGGAGTTTCCGCCCGCAACTGGTAGCGGAGGGAATGGGTGCCGCGCGGGAGGGAGCGGATGAAGAAATCCACCGTCTGGTCGCGCGGTTCCATGTAGGCCGCCAGCCCCGGCTCCCGGACATAACCGCTGAGGGCATCCACCGCTTCAAAACCCGCCGCCTTCGCGTCCGAGAACACCAGATATTCGTAGTCGTTCTTGCTCTCAAGGATCAGCTCCACCTCGATGCGGTCGCCGGAAGCGAGCGTGGCCCCATCCTCCAGCGGCTTCCGTTGCAGGCGTTCCTCCTGCTGGGATACCGGCTGCCCGGACCGGCCGACGGTGCCGCTTTTCTTCCCGGTTTCCGTGATCCTTGAAATCTTCCGGGTGACCTTCACTTCCAGTCCGGCCTCTCGCAGGCGGTCTTCCAGGCTGAACACCTCCAGGTAGGCGTTCGCATAGACGGTGCCGCCACCGGTGCGCCGGATGCCGACCAGATGTTTGCCGGGGGGGACGTCCTTGCCGGACAGGGTGAATGTTCCGTCGAAGGAGAAAAGGTTGTCCCGGTTGACCGCCACTTTCCCGAGGGGCTTCCCGTCCAGTGTCACCTCCACCTCCATTTCCGGCGCATCCTCGCCGCTCGCTTTCATGTATCCGGCGATCGCCTCGATGGCGTAGGCCGTGTCGCGGGTGGATTCCCACCAGTGGCTGTTCTTCCGGTTGTTCACCAGATACTTCACCAGTCCACGTGTGTCCGGGTCCGCCGGTTTCACGGCGGTCAGGAGTTTCAGGTACCATGCATGCGCCTCCACGGTGCTGCCGTACCAGTACCACCAGTAGCCGGAGTTCCCGAGATCCAGATGGACGGTCTGGTTCTCCTGGTCCCGCCGGAGGAACTGCGAGATCATCGTCAGGATCTCATCCCGCCATACGGTGTTGTTCAGCCGGTGGAGTTCCAGCCCCAGCAGCGCCTGTCCATAGACCGGAAGGTCCACCCGATCCCGGTAAAGGAGGGCCAGCATTTCGGCGTTCTCATCACCCGCCCGTCCGAGGATCTCACGGACAAAGGCATCGACCGCATCCGCTTTCGCCTTCTCCGGCAATCCGGACGGCTTCACTTCGGCACCCGCTTTCGTCTTTTCCTCCCGCCCGGCGAATCTCCTGAGGGCCTGGAGCTGCTCGTCCTCGTAGGCGGACAGCCAGGCAACCCCCGAAGCGAGCATGCCATCATTGATGGACGCTCCGGCCGCCTTTCCTGTCAGAAGGCCATGCACCACCACCGCGGTGGTGTGCGGGTAGGATCGCTCACCGTGTCCGGAGAACCAGCCCCACCCCCCGTCGCCATTCTGCATCGAGGCCAGCTTCTCCGTGCCGGATGCCACCATTTCCTTGAGTCTGGCTTCATCGAAAACAGGATTTCCCTGCCACTGCTTCCATTGCCGGGCGCGTTCCGCCGCGTCACCGAGTTCCTGTGGATTGAGGTTCGTGCGTTTGGTCCGGATCTCCGTGAGATTGAAATTCATGTCCTGCAACAACCGCTGTGCGATCACCGCCGGGATGAAACGGTTCAGCGTCTGTTCCGTGCAGCCATGGGGATACTCCGCAAGGTAGGGGATGGCGTCCACGACCGCTCCGGCCACCGTGGGGGAGAACCGGACGGTCAGCCTGGTCTGTTCCGCGCGCATCTTGTCCGGGACTTCCACAGGAATTTCAAGCGAAGGAACACCCGGTTCCAGAACGCGGCTCCAGGCATCCTGCCTGACCATGCCATGCACACGCACCGGGAGGTCACGCTCCACGGCGTCCCCGTCCCCCTGGGTTTCCGCCCGCATCCTGACCTTCGCGACACCTTCCGCACCGGCCTTCACCTTCCAGTCCACCCTGGCCTCCCCCTTCGGCGGGATTTTCACCGTCGATGGCTTTCCATCCACCGGTGTCACGGCCGTTCCCTCCAGTTCCAGAGAGACCTTCACTTCCTTCGCCACGGCATGTTCGTTGTGCACCACGGCGGAAAGGACCGCTTCATCCCGCTCCACCAGGAAACGCGGAGCCTGCAGGCGGACGAGCAGATCCTTCGAGGTGATGATCTCCGTTCCGCCCTCCCCCACGCGGGTGCCGCTGCCCAGCACCCACACCCGGGCTTTCCAGGTTGTCAGGTTGTCCGGAAACTCCAGCGGCACCTCCGCTGCTCCAGCCGCGTCCGTGGTGATCTCACCGGACCATTTCAGCAGATCCGCGAAGTCCTTCCGCACCGCGACGGCTGGCACCGCACCGCCGCCCGCATTTCCCTCCGCGTCCAGACCATCCGCCGCCGCCATCGCGGGAGCGGGAACGGAACCTTCCTTCATGCGCATGGACCCGCCCGCGGATTCCATGCCGAAGAAGACGGTACCTCCCCCCTCGTTGTCCCGGGCCAGCATCTCCATCTCCGGCTGCTTCTGCCTGACCAGGTTCCCCGCTGCGAAGGGAACGGAGCAGGAACTACGCGTTCCATAGTAGTTATTCCTCCACTTCCAGAAATACTCCTGGATGGGCGGGCTGTTCGGCCCCCCGGCGACCGCTTCCAGAGCTTTGTCGTACACAGCCAGCACCGCCTTGCCGACGACCGGATGGCCCTCCGCATCCTTCAGCGTGATCCTGAGCGCGGTCTTTCCCCCCGGCTCCAGCTTCGCCGCGGCGGGTTCCACCGTGACATCGATCATCTTGCCTGCGGGGGGGAGGAGCACTTCCCGGGCGACACTGTGGATCCTGGCACCGTGGACGGTCACGCCCTCGACGAACATGTTCGGCATGTCCCGCCGGTCCAGCGCCACCTCCACCTCCAGGCTCTTGCCATCCAGCCGGATGCGCCTCGCCTCCCGTCCGCTGGATCCACCCACGTGGAGGAAAAGCCACACATTGGCATCCACCTTGTCACTGTTCACGCGCAGGCGCAGCTTGTCGCCGGCGGCGTATTCCAGCTTGTCCGTAACCAGTTCCAGCGGGCCGAACCTCCAGTCCTTCGCTTCCGCACGGCCTTGGCCGTGGACGTTCAGGATGGTCGCACCCGCGCTGCCTCCACCTGCGAGGGAAAGCTCCGCGGCAAGGCGGTATTGCCCGGCTTCCGGGGCGGGGAATCTCTGCGAAATCCGCCCGGCCGCATCCGTCTCCACCGGCCACGAGGAAGCCTCGGTTTCCACCACCTTGCCGTCCGCATCCAGGGACAGGCGGAAAAGTTTCAGCGTCCCCCGTGCCCCCGCCACCGGCACCCCGGCCAGCGTTGCAGCGGAAACATTCGCCTCCACCGTCTCCCCGGGAGCCGTGAAGCCACGATCCGCCCATGTCACCACCTCGAACGGCTTGCGGGCCGCGATGACGCTGCCGGACCCGTGTTCCTCACGGCGGGAGGCATCGACCACCCGGGCCTCGATGGAATAGCGCGCGTCCATGTCGCCGTGGGTTTCAAGAACCTGCGCGGTGTCGACTTCCACGTCCACCGTCCCATCCGCGCCGATCTTCATGGTCCGCCGCAGGACCAGCTCATCCGGTGTCCACCTGCGGTTCACCATCCATGGTGAGGGTGGCGGCTGGCAGGACCATCCCCCCCAGCCCGGGTGCCACGCGGCATCCGTCCCGGGCCACCAGGCACCACGCCCATAGAGCCAGTCCCACCGGCCTGCGGGGAACCACCTTTCCGAAAGGGCGGAACGCTTCACGATCACCTCGACCTCCGCCTCCCTCACCGGCGCACCATGGAAGTAGGCGGCCTTCACTTTCGCTGAAAACTTTCCGCCCAGCTTCACGGGCACGGAAGGGGCCTCCACCGTGACTTCGAACTCCGGCTTCCGGAACTCCTCCACCCGGAACGCCACCGATCCGGACATCATCTCCGGAATGGAGAAAACCGCCTGCCAGCCCCCCAGCGGAGCGTCCTTCGGGATGACGACCTCCGCTTCCAGGGCACCCAGTTCGTCCGTCCGCAGGCCAGGTATCTTCAGGGCTTCCTCACCCCTGCCATTGAAGAGGGAGAGGGTGCCGGTGCGGTTCGCGTACTTCGCCTCGTCCGGCTCGAAGTAACCGACATTCCTGAGGAAGAACTTCACGTGCAGCTTGTCCCCCGGCTTGTAGAGGGGTCTGTCGGTGATGCCGTAGCTGATATCGCGGTTGCCGTTATCGAACGAGGGTTCCTCGACCATGAAAGGCTGGAAGCCGAAGAAGGTGGTGGCGCGCCCGGCTTTGCGGGAAATCGCCATCCATTCGTAGCCCGGTTCCATGTCGCCGGGTTTCAGGAGGGTCTTCCCATCCGCGTCCGTCGTGCGGGTGAACGACTTTGTCTGGACGTCCATCCTCCGCTCCTGCGGCGTTTTCCGCTCGCGGTTCACCGTGCGGTAGCCGAAGAACCCGATCTCCGCCCCCTCCAGCGGCGCTCCGTCCGCGGCGTCCGCCGTCCACCACTGCTTGCTGCCCGCCACATCCCGGTGAACCAGCACATGATCCACCACCCACACCAAGGTGTGGAAGCGGTTGCCGTTCTCCATTTCCGCGCTGATCCACCACGCCCCGGCCTTGCCCACCGGCACCTCCACCTCTCCCCGGGTGTTGCGATGACCCTCCGCGGGCGTGAGCGGCACCGTCCATTCCTTCTCCGGAGCACCCACATATTTCGACTGTTCCTCCCGGATGATCCTGGAGGCGATCGCGGATGGGTTGAGAAGCTCCCACTGCAGCTCAAGCGGGTTCCCCTTCAGATAGGAAATGGTGTCTCCCAGCACCGCATCCATGTCCACCGGTGCGGCGGTCAGCTTGACCGACACCGCATTCCGGAACACCAGCGGGATCCGCGGGTGGACACCCTTCTCCACGGTCTCCGCGATGCCGAAACGACCCCAGTTGCCGGTGATCTGGTCGAGCAGCTTCTTCCGGAAATCCTCCGTGCCGGGACCGTGGCGGGCAATCAGGGCTTCCAGCGCCTCCTCCGCCTTTACGAACTGGCGGCGGTTCAGGTAGGCCTGGGCCAGCGCGAAGCCGGCGTCCGCCCCGCTTCCGGGCGCATCCAGCACGGAACGATAGAGGGCGATGAAATGCCAGTCAGGCGGCAGCTTGAAGCGGCGGACACCATCGGACGTCTTCGCCAGCACCTCGTCATCCGCCAGCGTCTCCACGGAGAGGATGCCCTTCTCGCTCTCAGGATCACGGTCCCGCCACCAGCCGAACCCGTTGAGGGTGTCCACGCCGAACTGCGATTGGGAGAACCGGGCCAGCTCCATCGTCGCTTTCGCCGCGGCCTCAGGCCCCAGGGCGGCCCATTTGGAAAGCGCGAACCTCCACCGTTCCCCATCGTTCGCGGCGGCTTCCCAGGAAGCAGGGACGGCATAGAGGACCGGCGCATCCCCATTCCATGGCGCGCCCTCCGTGGCTCCCTCCGGTCCCCGCTCCTCCCACTCGGGGAGTTTTTCAAGAGGGGTGAGAAGCTGGAATTTCCATGCCTCATCCGACTTCAGCTCCGCGGCGAGCGTCGCCCACCCCTCCGCCACCACGGCCTCATCCCCGGGGTGCTTCAACGACTCCAGCAGCAGTTGCAACCGTCTCACGCGGTCGCGGTTTTCCGTTCTCAGCACGATCCCGCCGGCACCTGCCCAGCCGCGCTCGAAATTCCCCCCGATGATCCGCCCTGCCTGAGGGGCGTTCCGATAGGCATCCGCCGCCGCCTGCAGCAGCCTCATGTTCCCCTGATGTCCGGCGACCGCGGTTTCCACCAATCCATCGAACTCCGCCCACTCGTTCAGCCGTCCCAAGGCCGTCACCGCCTTGGTCAGATCCTCCCCGGACCGTGCGTCCGATACCGGCGAAAGCTTCTCCTTGTAGAACGTCACGGCGTCCCGCCACAGCCCCCGCTCGATGAGTTGCGCATATTCCTGCCGGAGAGCAGCCGGTTCCTGACCGAACGCACTCTGGACCACCAATGCAAAAACCGCGAAAACCGCAAAACCAAACGCCTTCATCGCAACCAATAAGACACGCGAAATCCGGAAGTCTTGGAAGAATTTTCCTCAATCGAGGCACAGCCTTGCGACCCGGCGGCATTTGGAAACCGATTCAGGGGAAAAGCCCCCTTGTTCCGTCGTTCCACGCGGCGTCCATCCATTCCCCGTCTTCCCCGGGTACATCATCGCCAGACCGGCGGCAATGGCTTCATCCGCCGAGGCACAAGCACCCTGCCCGATCTCATCGCGGACGAACTGTTCGAGCGTGGAAGCAAGGCTCCTTACCGGAACATCCCGCGGTCCTCCAGATGTCTCAACCACACCGGAAACGCGAGATCCGGGCAAAGCCGCCGCGCGACCGCGGCCAGCTCCGCCTCCGTCTTCGTGCCGTCGATTTCCGCGAGCAGCGGCCAGATCTTTTCCGTGAAGAGGCAGGGCGCGTGCCATGCGTCCACGAGCGGGATGCGCTCCCGCGCGCAGAGCAGGCGGAACGGATCGAGCCGCGGACGCTCCATTTCCCGGGCGATCCTCACCGGCTCTGTCCGCGCGCGCAGATGCCCGCGGGTGATGGCCTGGAAGACCGTCTTCGCGGCGGCGGGAAAGTCTTTCACGCCCATCTTCTCCAGCACCTCCGCGACCGGCACGCTGTCCGGCCGGAAGGAATCCAGCACATCCAGGAAATCCGAAAGCAATGGCGCAATGCCGGACGGCCCCACCTCCGGCGGGCGCACGGCCAGCTCCATCACCATGCCCGTGGTCATCCGGGAGGAAACCGGAGCATCCGCCCGGCACAGCAAGCCGGAGCGGAACGTGCGCTCCGCCATGGCATCCGCCGTCATCTGCATGCGCAGCGGGTCACCCACCAGCGGGGCCAGCGTTTCCCGGGCGGCGTCATCCAGGGATGACGGGATGTTTTCCGCGGGATTGGAATCGCCCAGCCAGCGCAGGCCGCAGGACACGGCGGCGGCGGCGAAGCCGTCGAGTGGCCACGGGTCGTTCATCGGCGCGAAGTCGTCGAAGGTCAGGATGTCCCCACCCTTGGCCAGCATGTCGTCGATGATGGCGATGATGTCCGCATGTTCCGCCATCACCTCGCGGAGGATGGCCAGCGCCTTCACCACATCCACCCCTTGCTCCTCCATAACGCGGCGCGCAGCGGCGACCACCGGCAGGCGTTTCTCCCACCCGGCCCACAGGTTGAAGCTGATGGTCGCCGTCCCCGACGGGCTGAGATGCCGGGCGCAGAATTCCAGCAGCGCTTTTTTCGCATCATCCGCCACCCAGGAAAAGACGCCGTGCGCGATGATGAAGTCGAACTCCTGCCCGGCCAGATCCAGCTCCCGCAGATCCGCCGCGATGAAGGTCGCGTTCCGGATGCCCGCTTCCGCCGCCCTCCTCCGCGCCTGGGCGATGGCTTCCTCCGAAATGTCCGCCCCGGTGCAGACGGCACCCGGCCAGCGTGCCGCCAGCGGCAGCAGGTTGTGCCCCGACGCGCAGCCGATCTCCAGGATGCGCGCGGTGGACAGGTCCGGCGGACGCAACCCCGCGAACCATGCGGCGACGGAGGTGGCCGCCGGATCCGTCGAGGGATGGCTCATCGGCGGATAACCGCGCGACTGGTAGAGTTCTCCGACCGCTTCGTTGCCCATATCCACTAGATGTATCGTAGTTTGATCCTCCCCCAGCACATGCGGTCCCGCCAGTTGGGGAACCGGCCGGTGCAGGCCTCCAGCACGGACGCCGGGGCCACCGCTTCACCCGCCACCAGCACCTCGTTCATGCTCTCCGGCGTCACCAGTGAGCGCACGGCGGGGTATTCCGCTTTCAGCGCCCTGCGCGTGAGCGACTGCATCGTCCGGTGGCCCTTTCCCGTGACCAGATTCACCGCCAGCAACCCACCGGGGGCCACCGCGCGCTTGAGATGCCCCATCAGCGCCGGATCCCACTGCCGCGGGCGGAAGACATCCGTCTTCCCCGCCAGGTAGATGTCATCGAAAACCACGTCGAACCGCCTGCGGTTGGCCGCCAGCCACGGGTAGGCATCCGCCACGTGCACACGGACACCGGTGGCGTCCAGGTCCATGTGTTCCCGTGCCAGTTCGACGATCTCACCGTCGATGTCCACGGCGGTGAACTCGCAGTCCGGCAGCAGGTGGCGCAGCGCGCGCAGGGATGTGCCGCCCGCCAGCCCCAGCATCAGCAGCGACTTCGGCGGACCGCCGGGCCGCAGCAGGGCGGACGCCGCGATGATGTCCCAGGCCAGGCCCGTCATGAACCGATGCCGGTGATGCGACGCGTGGATGGCCCCGGCCACGCGGAACTCCGTGGCCACGTCGGATTTCCAGATCTCGAGTTCCTGGTGGGATGTCCTGACCGTGGCCGCGCGCCGCATTTTCCGGATGATGCCGCTACCCTCACCCATGGGAAGGAAATTCACAGCCACCGGACATGACGTGCCTTCAAGCCGACAGCGACGGCGCGCCCGCCGGTCGCGTCCCCACCACGGATCAGAACCGCATCCCCAGGCCGATGGTGAAGCCCAGTGCATCGATGCCCGGGTTCGGGCTGGTCTGCCCGCCGTTGGAGTGGTGGACGAAATACGCGCCGCCCAGCAGCGACAGGTCCTTGGTGATCTGCTGGCGCACGCCGAGCTGGCTGAACCAGTTGAACGTGAAATCCTGGCCCTGGCCGTCGAAGACGTCCGTGCTGTTGGTCAGGCCCACGCCGCCGCCGATGGAGAAGAAGATGGAGGTCGTTTCCGAAGGGAACCAATACTCGATGGAAGGCGCGGCGGAGAGGCCGATGTAGTAGTCCTCCGGCCCGACGGTGATGGTCTCGAAGATGGCGGCGAAGCGGTTCCGCACCACCAGCCGGGAGCCGTCATTTCCGGAAAACCAGGTCCACATGGTGGGGCTGCGGAAGGTGAGCTGCGTGGGGATGATCTCGTAGTCAATCGAGGTGTTGTCCCCCACGTTCCAGAGATAGCCGCTCTCCACCACGAACTCCCATTCATCCGCCGGGTGGGCGGCGGCGGTGGTGGCCAGCAACAGCGGAGCGGAGAGGAAGAGGAGAGCTTTCATGGATGCCCTATCCTCGCCACCCCGCGCGGCCAACGCAAGGATGGATGGAGGGGCTGACCACAGGCGTAAAGGAAGTCCGCTGGGGAGCGGAGCTTGCTTGCCGGGAGGAACGACGCACCGCCGAAGCTCTCACGAGCTTCGCTACGCTTGCAGCAGACCTCCATCCCGTATCTCATTCCCGTCTCATGAAAACCCGTGCCCTCCTGCTGTTCCTCGCCTGCTTCCCGATGATGTCCATCGCCGCCGAAGAACCCGCATTCCTGCCGAAGAAGGTCGGCGAAATGGAGTTCATCGACATGAGGGACTTCGAGACGGAGGAGCAGACGCGCGGGCTGGGCAGAAGCTACCGCTATGAAGGGGACCGCCTGCTGCAGGCGGATATCTTCGTGTATGACAAGCGGATGAAGGGACTGAAGGACGGCATCGCCTCACCGGAGGCTGCCGCGGAGATCGAGGCGGTGCCGCACGTGCTGGAAAAGATGCAGGAGCTGGGCAAATACAAGGACGTGAAGGAACTGGAGAATGGCCGGAAAACCCATGCCGGCGTGCCATTCCTGTGGTGCCGCCACACCTTTGAACACGTGGTGGAGGATGAGTCCAGGAATCCCGGAGTGCGGGTGTCGGACACCTACATCCGCATCAAGGACGGGAAGTTCATCAAGGTGCGCATCTCCACACTGCAGGTGGACCTGGAGAAGGATCAGAAAAAAATCGACGCGCTGATGGCGGAGATCGCCCGGAAGGGGTGACCTTCAGCGATGGAGGGAGACCATCCTTCAACGCGGCAATGAGGAAGCCGGCTGCGCGTCACTGTTGCCGAAAACCGCTTCCAGCTTGCTGAGATCCAACGTGGCGCCGGGAACATCCGGATAGGCTTCAGCCAGCCATTTCATGCGCCGCACCCGGTTGGCGAGTTCCTTGTAGAACGCGGCCAGATAGGGCGCAGGCGGCTGTCCCTGCGGGGTGGACGCCACCATTTCCTCCAGCGAAGCGATGGTGCCCGCCATCCCGTCCGCCTGGATCTGGCTCCCCACGATGGCCGGGGCCACGCGCACCGCGACCTCCGGCGGAGCCTCCGTCAGCCAGCCGAGCGCGATCTTCGGGTCCTTTGCCGCCGCTCCGTTCAGCACGGACTGCCAGAACTCCGGCGGACGCTTGTCCTCCGGCTGTGACTGGAGCCACCGCCATGCTCCCTGTGGATCCTGCGCCGCCCATCCGGCGAGGATCTCGCGGCGGTTGAAGGTGTATTCATTCTGACCGTTGTGGGTGAAATATTCCATGGCATCCGGCCCGCCCACCTCTCCCACCCGGTTCATGAAAAGCCCCCACTCCGCCTCATGGAAGCGCCCCTCCGCGAGCGATTGCCGGATGTATTCCGTCCAGATGGTCTTCCAGTTTTCCGGTGTGACCTCATCCACCATGATCATCACGCGCTTGAACCGCTCCGTCCGTGAGGGGGCGGAAAGGGCGTGGTTCGCATAGTTCCGCAGGCCGTCCTCATCGCGTGGCGGACGCTCCCCGCGCAGGCCGCCATCACCGCCACGGTCACGCCCGGCAGAGGCGGCGGGATTTGGTTTGCGCCCACTCCGGGTGTCTTTCCCATCCGGCGCATCATTCTCTCCGCCACGGAGGCTTCCCCACACCACCACGGCGACGACAACCACCAACCATGCCAAGCGTTCACGGGTCCTGATCATTCCATGACATCATCCGAACGGGCGGATGATGTCAATGGATGAGGAGCGCGGGCACAGGGCGACCGTCCCACCGGTCACATGGACAACACGCCGCCGGGTTCATGCGGCTCGATCCTGATGTGATCGATCAACCTGACCTCTCCGAAAAACACCGCCGCGGCCAGGGTGGCGGGACGTTCCACCGTCTCCACCGGATGCAGGCTCTCCTCATCCACCAGTTCCAGGTAGTCGATGTGCGTCGGGTGGGAGGCCATGATTTCCTTCCGCGCGATGGCGATGATTTCCCCCGCGTCCCGGCTGTGCGAGTTCCGCGCCGCCGCCAGGGCAAAGCGGATGCGCGGCGCGGCCGCCCGTTGTTCCGGCGTGAGCCGTACATTGCGCGATGACATCGCCAGCCCGTCCTGCTCGCGCACCGTCTCATGGGCGATGATTTCCACCGGCACATCCAGGTCCCGCACCATCCGGCGGATCACCGCGAGCTGCTGGAAATCCTTTTCACCAAACACCGCCGCCTCACATCCCGTGATGAGGAAAAGCTTCAGCACCACCGTGCACACGCCGTCAAAGTGGCCGGGCCGGGCCGCGCCGCAGAGGTCCTTTGAAAGCACGCCCTCCGTCACCGTCACGGAGCGGTCCGCTTCATACATCTCCCCCGCGCCGGGGGCGAAGACCACATCCACACCCTCCGCGCGGCAGGCCGCCAGGTCGCTCTCCATCGGACGGGGGTATGCCTCCAGATCGGACGCGCGGTCGAACTGGATGGGGTTGACGAAAATGGAAACCGCAACCGTGCCCTGCGGACCCGCGATCTCACGCGCCCGGCGGACCAGCGAGAGGTGGCCCTCATGCAGCGCGCCCATGGTGGGCACCAGCACCACCGGCTTTCCCGCCGCGCGCAGCGTGCGCCTGACCTCCGCCTTCGTCGCGATGACTTCCATGCCGCGAATCTAGGACCGCCCCACTCCCGGTCCACTTCTTTCTGGTGGACCTCCCACACCCAACATCTAACGTCGGCGGATCATGCGCCCTCTTCTCATTTCCCTGCTACTTTCCGCAGCGTGCCACGCGGAGCTGCCGGACCCGCTCAAGCAAGCGGATGGCACGAAGATCACCACCAAGGAACAATGGGAGCAGTCCCTGCGCGCGGAGACGCTGCAAAAGTTCCGCGAGAACATCTACGGCGTCACGCCCGTCGGAAAGCCGGAGGGCTTCAAGGCCGTGGTGACGAAGGAAGTGCCGGACGCGCTCGATGGAGCCGCCACCGTGAAGTTCATCGAGATTTCCTTCAACACACCGAAGGGCGAGCGGAAGATCCGCCCCGTGGTGGTGCTGCCGAACAAGGCGGAAAAGCCGACCGCCGCCTTCCTCCTCATCAACAACCGCAAGCCGGACCTGCTGGACCCTGACAATCCCAACGGGTTCTTCCCCGTGCGTGAGATCGTCGCACGCGGCTACGCCGCCGTCGGCTTCCACTATGGCGATGTGGATGTGGACAAGAAGGACGGCTACGAGCGCGGCGTGCGCTTCCAGTATGATCCGGAAAAACCCGCCGATGACGCGTGGGCCTGCGTCGCCGCATGGGCGTGGGGTGCGTCCCGCGTGCTCGACTGCATCGAAGGCGAGCCGCGCATCGACGCGAAGAAGGTGGCCGTCGTCGGCCACTCCCGCGGCGGCAAGACCGCCCTCTGGGCCGGCGCGGAGGACCCGCGCTTCGCGCTCGTCATCTCCAACAATTCCGGCTGCACCGGAGCCGCCATCTCCCGCGGCAAGGTGGGCGAGTCCGTGAAAAAGATCAACGAACTGTTCCCCCACTGGTTCAACACGAACTACAAGAAATTCGGCGGCAAGGAAGATGAACTGCCCGTGGACCAGCACCAGCTCGTCGCGCTCATCGCCCCGCGCCCCGCCTATGTCGCCAGCGCCATCGAAGACACCTGGGCGGACCCGAAGTCGGAGTTCCGCTCCTGCGTGGAGGCCGCGCCGGTCTATGCGCTCTACGGCATGCAGACCACCGGCACCTCCGAATTTCCCGCCCTTGGCAAGCCGCTGCACACCGGACAGGTCGGCTATCACGTGCGTGAGGGGAACCACGACCTGAAGCTCGTGGACTGGCAGAACTTCATGGATTTCGCCGACCTGAAAGGACTTCGTTAGGCTTGCCGTAACAGTCTTGTCACTGCCACCGGGTTGCAAGACCCAGAGCGTGTGGCACTTTCCGCCGCATCACCTGCCAGCCCTGCGCTGGCATGATGAATGCTTAAGAAAGCGTGAGCATCTGATGCTCGAACACCCGAACGACAAGACATATGAACCTACGAAGTATTAGCCCCCGATTGCCCGACCCATCCATGGTCCCGTCCGAGCTTGCCCTCGGCGATACCTGGGATACCGAGGCAATCTCCGCCCTGATCCGTTCCAAGTGCGACCACGATGAGACGCCCGCCTTCCTTTTCCTTGGAAAGAAGGAAGCCGCGCTTCTCACCGGACACCTCGCACAGGTCTTCGGAGAAGAGTCCGTCGTGACCCTCAACGACACCTACTACATGGGCCTGGATGTGATCGAACTCGAAACCGAAAGCCACGTTTCGACCGGTGGACGCAAAGCCGTCCGCACGCTCCAGGATCCGATCGCCCGCCGCCCCGCATGGCGTGAGGCCGAGACGAACGCCCAATGGCAATTCCGCATCTGACATAACCGCTCCGCTGACGGCCCTCCGCAAAAACCATAGAGGGCCGTCAGCGAAGCGAGTGAGGTGACCGCTACGGAATTTTTCAGAAGCCGCCCCGAAACGGGCGGCTTTTTTCGTGCCGCTGGGAGCGCCGGTCTCCAGACCGGCATCTTCCGGCAGGGTCGGCCCGGGCCGCCGAAGCTGAAATGCGGGTGGAGCGCTCCGCTTGTCCAGCTTCCCCGGCCTCACAGCCACGTCGCGGCTCTGCCATTCATCTGATGGTCGCTTCGCTCCCAGCGCCTCCCGAATTGACATCTGCCTCCGCCGGGAGGCATCCTGAGAGACGGTAGAACCGCGCCAACCAACATGAAATTTCTATCACTGGGAATAGCCGCGCTCATCATCGCCGTGATCGTCTTTGTTTTATCCATCAGCAACAAAGACAGCCATTCACAAGCGTCCCGTGAACACTCCTTCACCCCGGAAAGAAAACGAACAGACGTCAGCGGCACTGAATTCCGGAGCCGGAAAGAAAACGAGGACCGGACGGACTTCGCCCATCGACCCAGTGATCTGTCTGCCGTCGATGTGATCGCAAAATATCGCCGCATCGTAAAACGTCGCCCGCCTTACAGACTGATAGGGACTGACGGCAGACTGACACATGGAGCCATTGAAGCTGCCTCCTTGACCACTGAAGAGGCTGCCAGGATTCAGATTTCTTATGATGACCTAACGACCAGGATGCGGGCCGTCCTATCAAACAACATGTCGAAGATCAAAATCTCCGGCGATGACGAAAACATCAGAACTTACCGGATCAAGCCCTTCAAGGAAGAAGGCGAAAGACAGTTCGGGGAGTTTCTCGATTCCCTTGGTTCCATCGTCGGTGAGCAACGTGCATGGGAACTGGCAAAAAGTATGCCTGTGGATGGCATGGCGGGAAGACTCGGGGCCAATGAAATCATCATTTCCATCGCAGATCGCGAAAGCAATTTTCCAGCCAGTCCGCTACAGCCAGCAGAGCAGAAACCCTCTCAGCGTAGAGCGAGGGTTGAATATCGCGATCCACTCACCAATGATGTGGTAGCGTCGAAAACGTCATTCATAGGGCTATTCGGACAGGATCTTTTCGGTTATATCCCCGAGTAGCCGCCTGGAGTCCGGATTTTTTTCCCGTCCCCGGGAATTCATCCGCGCTCATCCACTCCCATCTGCGGTCGAAATCCCGGACCCAACGGTGCCTTCCCCCCAGCCTCCCGAATTGACACCCGCCTCCGCGGGGAGGCATCCTGAGGCACGGATTTGCGGAAAATTTTCCCCAAGTTCCGGGCACCCTCCATCGTTTCCCCTTCTACAAACACATGAGTTCTCCCACTCAAGTCCGCATCTTCTTCAGTTCCCCGGGAGACGTGAAAATGGAGCGGGAGACGGCGAAGCGCATCGTGGACCGGCTGCAGGGTGAGGTGGGCGACCGTATGGCCATCGAGCCGTATTTCTGGGAGCATGAGGTGATGGTGGCCACAAAGGACTACCAGGAGAACATCCCGGAGATGGACGGCTTCGACATCGTCGTCTGCATGCTGTGGTCCCGGCTGGGGACGCCGCTCCACCCGAACCGCCACCCACGGCCGGGCGGCGGCTTTTTCGAAAGCGGGACGGAGTATGAGTTTTTCACCGCCATGCAGGCGCACAACGTGCGCGGCACGCCGGACATCTTCGTCTTCCGCAACGCGACGGAACCCCGCCGCCCGAGCCGCCCGAAGGAGGCGCGCGAGCAGGTGGACCGGGAGATCGACCGGCTGGACCATTTCTTCGAGAAGTACTTCCAGGAGGAGAAGTACTTCACCAGCGCCATCAATGTCTACAGCACCCTCGGCGAGTTCGAGGAAAAGCTGAGCCTCGCCCTGCGCTCGTTCCTGGAGGGACGCTTCCCGCTCATCAACGCGCAGAAGTCCCCGAAGGCGAGCTACCAGGGGCAGCCCTACCTCGGCCTGTCCGCGTTCGATTTCAAGGACGCCCCCGTCTTCTTCGGCCGCACCGCGCAGGTCGGCGAGGTGGTGGAGGCGTTCCAGATGCAGGAGCTGGAAGCACAGGCGAACGGCGGACAGGGAAAGCATTTCGTCCTCATCCTGGGGTCCAGCGGCAGCGGGAAATCCTCGCTCGCCCGCGCGGGTGTGCTGCCCATGCTGGTGCAGCCGGGCGTGGTGGAGGGCGCACAGGTCTGGCGCCGTGCGATCTTCAAGCCGGGTGATGGCGCGGGCGATCCCTTCGCCGCATTCGCCGCCGCGCTGCTGGCACCGGAGGCACTTCCGGAACTGGCCTCCGCCGGCACCACCTCCGCGGAGATCGCCACGATGCTGCGCTCGCCCGGCAACGGCGCGGAAATCCTTTTGCGCCAGGCGTTCTCCCAGGCCGCCGCGCTCGCCCGCACGGAGGAGGAACACCGGCTGGAGGAAAACATCCGCCGCTTTGAGCAGGAAGCACGCGAGGAGGACGCGAAGGCGCTGCGGCAAAAGCTGGCCGATCTCACACCACCCGCCGTGCGGCTGGCCGTGCTGGCGGACCAGCTCGAGGAACTTTTCACCAGCGGCATGGCGGAGGACACGGTGGCGTCGTTCATCGAGAAGCTGGCCGCGCTCGCCTCCAGCGGCCGGGTGTTCGTGCTGGGCACGCTGCGCAGCGACTTTTACCCGGAATGCCTCAAGCACCCGAAGCTGGTCGAGCTGATGCGCGACCGCGGCACCTATCCGCTGCCCGCCCCCACCGCCGGAGACATCGGCCAGATGATCCGCCAGCCCGCCGCCGCCGCGGGCCTGGTCTTCGAGGAAAACCGCGGTACCGGAGAGAACCTTGATGAACTCCTGCGGGATGCCGCCATCAAGGACCCCGCCGCCCTACCGCTGCTCAGCTACACTCTGGAGCAGCTCTATGAACGGCGCACGCCGGAGGGCCTGCTGACGCTCGCCGCCTACCATGACCTCGGCGGGCTGGAAGGTGCCATCGGCCGCCGTGCGGAGTCCGTCTTCACCGCCCTGCCCGCGGACGCGAAAGCCGCCTTCGACCAGGTATGGCGGCAGCTTGTCACGTTGTCAGACGGCAGCCAGCCGGTGCGCCGCCGCGCGGGGTTCGACGCGCTCACCGCTTCCCCCGGCGCGCCGCAACTGGTGGACGCCCTGGTGGCCGCGCGCCTGCTCACCGTGGACCAGCCTCCGGAGGGCGAACGGACGGTTTCCGTCGCCCACGAGGCGCTGCTCCGCCATTGGCCCCGCGTGGTGGACTGGGTACGGGACAATCTCGACTTCCTCCGCGCCCGCTCGCGGATGGCCGCCCGCCTTTCCGAGTGGCTGGAGCACCAGTCGTCCGACCACTACCTCATCCCGTCCGGCCCGCCGCTGGCGGAGGCGGAGGGCATCCTGGCGAAACACGCGGCCTCCCTGGACGCGCGCGAGATCGACTACGTCACGCGTTCCTCGGCAAAGGCCCGCCACCGGGAGCAGACCCGCCTGCGCCGCGCGCGCCTCATTGCTACGGGAGCCCTCGTACTCAGCGCGCTGGCCGTGGCCGGGGGCGCCTACGCCTTCGTCCAGAAAAAGGCCGCGGACCGCGAGCGCATCGCGGCGGTGAAGCAAAAGGAAATCGCGCAGGACCAGCGGCGGATCGCCGAGGGAGCCACCGCCACCGCCCTGGAGAGCCAGGTGCGCACGGCCTATCTGCTGGGGAACGAGAACCTGCGCGTCGGCAAGACACGGGACGGCCTGGCCAGCCTGGCCCACGCGCTGGCCATCGACCCTCGGCACCGGGGTGTCATCGACCGGCTCTATTCCTACCACCTCTACGGCCTGCCGAAGGCCATCCCCATCCTGTCCGCCACCGGCCCCGCCGGGGAACGACAGTGGATTTCCGGCGCCGCGCGCGGCCCCGTCCAGCGCATCCTCTACCAGAACGGCGCGGGACTGCCGGAGGTGTTCGACCTTGGCAGCAAGAAAGTGGTGCCGGGGAAATGGACGCAGGAGCCGGACTCCTTCGCCTCCGTCATCATGGAGGACGGCACGCTGGTGCTCAACATCCGCAAGGACATGACCATCCGCTTCTGGGAGGTGCCGGAAGAAGGGCAGGCGGAAGCCTCCCCGCCCACACGCATCCCGGACAACTTCGTCACGCTGAGCTGCACGCGGGACGGCCGCCATTTCCTCTACTGCACGCCGGACGGCACCGCCCATGTCTTCAACGTGAAGGACGCCAAGCCCTACGCGCAGTGGAAGCAGAAGGGCGAGCGCCTCAGCTTCCGCGAAACGGACGACGGCGGCATGCTCTCCACCTCCGGAGAGGACTTCGTCCGCTATGACCTGGAGGAGAAGAAGATCACCGCGACCCGGGTGGACCCGGACCACCTCATCACCACCGTCCAGACGGCGGCGGAGTCCGGGGTGGCGGCCATCGTGCGGCAGCAGAAGTCCGCCGACGGCCAGCCCATGGCCAGCGGGGACATCATCTTCGTGGACAGCGGGACGCTGGAAACCATCCCGAACTCACGGGACTTCCACTGGACGGGCTATCCGCCGCAGGAGTCCGCATTCCGCCTCAGTTCCTTCGGGGACATCATGGTGGTGGCCACCAACCAGCATTCCGTGAAGGTGATCCACCAGACAGACCCGGAGAAGGACATCACGTTCGACCTGCCGGTGAACCCGGTGTTCGTGCGGCTTTCCCCGGACGAGCGGCTGGTCATCTGCAGCACCCCGGACGGCACGGTGCGCATCTTCGACACGAAGACGAAGAAGCTCGCCTTCGAACCCATCAGCCATGACGGCACCATCCAGGACCTGAGCCTCTCCTGGGACGGCCGCTACCTGCTCACCTCCACCGGAGACCGCTCCCGGGTGTGGGATCTCTCCGTAGGACCCGCGCTCTCCCTGCCGGTGGTGGTGGTGGACGACATCCGCTCCTCCGCACTGGCTCCGGACGGCCGCTTCATCACAGGCCACAACGGCGGCATCCGCCGCTGGGATCTCACTGACCTGAAGGAGGATGGCCCGCTGCGCCACCCGGACCCGAAGGGACTGGCCTGCCTGCTGGACGCCACCGGCGAACAGGCCGCCGTTCTATCCGGGGACAACAAGGTGCACTTCATCCGCATCGCGGACCCGGACGGCACCGACTTCCCCGTGTGGGAGTCCCCGGAACCCGTCTCCTACTGGGGCTTTTCCCCGGATGGCACGCGCTTCTACTCCACCCATGAGGACCTCACCCGCTATGTGGATGCGAAGACGGGCAAACAGATCGGTGAACCGCTGAAACTCCCCGGCGCGTTCCAGAACATCTTCTTCGTCCCCGGCACGAACGATACCGTCATCTACCACACCGCGGAGAAGAACGGCGTCCCCTACTTCACCGTGAAGCTGCGGGCCGCGGACAACAGCGGCTACCTCCCGCTGGAGGTGCCGGAGTGCAGCATCGGCACGCTGGCCATCAGCCAGGATGGCCGCTGGTTGCTCGCCGGGTGCAATTCCATCGGCACCATCACGGAATTCTACGCGCTGGTGTGGGACCTGCGGAACCTCTCCGCCGCCCCGCGGAAGCTCCCCCACCCGGGCGTGATCTCCGCCATCGACTCCAGTCCGGACGGAAAGTACGTCGCCATCGGCGGGATGGAGCAGACCGTCAGGGTGTGGCCGATCGATGGCAGCCAGTCCTCCCCGCGGGTGCTGGACGACCCGCTGGGGAGCATCACCATGGTGAAGTTCAGTCCGGACTCCGACCGCCTGGCCACCATTTCCGTCAGGGACCAGAACTCCTCCATCAAGGTCTGGGACTGGAAGGAAGGCAGCATCATCAACCAACCGCTGGAATACCCCGTCATCGCGGAGCAGCTCCATTTCATCGGCGGCGGCGACAAGCTGCTCATCGTCCGCCCCAGTCCGCAGGACACCGCGAAACGGGAACTCATCGTCATCGAAATCCGCCCACCCGCGGATCTGAAGGTGGATTTCAAGACACTCACGCAGGCGGCCATCGCCATGGAGGTGGACAAGGACGGCATGGCCGTGCCGACGGACCCCTACGCGGAGTGGAACAAAGTGCGCGCCGCCTCGCCGGACTCATGGTTCCTGAAAGCCCCGGCGAAGCGGACCATCTCCCCCGCCATCTCCGCGGACAGCGGACGTTGGATGCTGGAGGACACCGCCGTCACCATCGACGAGCTTTCCTTCGCCATGCCCGCCGTCGGGCTTTCCCGCGCGTCGATCGCCTACTGGTACCAGCTCAACCTGAACCGCCGGGAAAAGGAACTGAAGGAGCTGACGCCGGAAAACACGGATTACGAGAAAAAGAAACGCCACGCCGAAGACCTCTATGAACAGATCGTCACCCTGGTCGAGTTCGGCAAACGGAACGCCCCCGGGGATGCCGCCGTCTGCTACTACCTCAGCATGTGGGCACGGGCCGCGGAGGAAAAGGCGGACGCGCTCGACTACATCCGGCAGGCACTGGCACTGGAGCCGGACAACCTGAACTACCTGAACCACGCCGCCCTCGTCCTGCTGGACGGCAGCGACCTGCCGGAGGAACGGAAAATCCTGGAACACATCCTCTCCCTGAAACCGGGCGACCCTCTCAACCAGATCCGCCTGGGCTACAACCTGTGGCGGACGGGTGAACGCCCCCGCGCGAAGGAGCTTTTCGCCGCCTCCATCGACTGGCCGGACATTTCCATCCATGACAAGGCGGCCATCCTCTCCCACCTGGAGCGCCACGAGGAATCGCTCGCCGCCTACCAGAAGATCGCCGACGACCTGAAGGAAGCCTCCACCGACAAACAATATAACACGGACGCCTGCGTCTATCTCATCCTCGGCAACTTCCAGGCAGGGAGGAAGGAACCCGCCATCGAGTGGTACCGCGCGCTGCTGAAACACGCGCCTGCGGCGAATGACGCGGAGGTCATCGAAGGCAGCAACCTCCTCGTGGAGACGAAGGAAGTGCTGAAAAAGGTGCTCGCCCTCACGCTGGCGAAGCATCCGGAGTTGGCACCGAAGCCGGATGGCGAGTAGGTTCCTCCCATGCTTTCCTTCTCCTCCTGCTGGAACAACAGCCGCCACTCCGACGGCGAGACCATGATCGGGGAGATCGTCAATCTCGGCTTCACCAACATCGAGCTTTCCCATGGCATGACCGTCGCCAAGCTGCCCGGCATCCGGAAAGCCTACGCACAGGGCCTGTTCACCTGCTCCGGCGTCCACAACTACTTCCCCTCCCCCGTGGAGGTCATGATCGACGCCCCGGACGCCTACGAATACACCTCCCACCGTCCGTTCGAGCGCCAGCGGGCCATGGACATGACCTTCCGCACGCTGGAGATCGCCGCGGAGTTCAGGGCACACTACCTGGTCCTCCACATGGGTTCCGTCCCCATGCTGCCGAAAAAATGGACCAAGCCGCTCACCGCCATGGTCGCCGCCGGGGAGCAGAACACCCCGGCCTACGTGAAGGACAAGATCGCCTTCGTGAAGAAGCGCGAGAAAATCGCCCCGCTGTATTTCAACCGCGCCATCGAGTCACTGGAACAGATCGCGGAAAAGGCGAAGGAATACGGCGTGAAGCTGGCCGTCGAGTCCCGCTCACGCTTCGAAGACATGCCGAACGAGCGCGAGATGGTGAAGCTCCAGGAACATTTCAAGGACAACGAATGGGTCGGCTACTGGCACGACTTCGGCCACGTGCAGCTCAAGCACAACCTCGGCCTGCTGGACCACCATGAGTGGCTGGAAAAAATGGTGCCCCACACCATCGGCGGCCACGTCCATGACGTGGAGTGGCCTGCCCGCGACCACCGCACGCCCTTCGCCGGCGGCACGCTGGACTACCAGTCGTTGCTGAAGTTCTTCCCCACCGGCTGCCCGCTGATCTGGGAACTCAGCCCCACCCGCAAGGCGGAGGAAATCCGCCAGATGCTGGAGGTCTGGAAGGAGAGATTTCCGGAGAGGTGTTAGACGGAGGATGGATGGGTTCGATCCTGCGGGCCTTTGTCCAACCATCGGACGTCATCCACCATCCAGCCCACAGCCGACGGCGGTCGCGGCCCGACCGGCATTGGCGGATTCCGCCTTCAATCCCCCCTTGAAATGGCAAACCCACCAGCGGGCGGTTTCAGGGGGAGGACCGGCCACAGGTGGGTTCGTGTTGCTTCGGGGGGAAGTTTGCTCTTGGAAGCGGGGGGACTTCGTTCGAACGCACGGAAGGTGACACAAATCCGGCCAGGATCCCATTACGCGATCGCGTGGGTGATGCAGATGATTCAGGAGGAACACGCCCACCACTCCGTCATGACAGCGCCCCCAAAGGGGTAGCGTGATGACTGCGCCATTACGGTTGGAGAAGCACAGACTCTCCGGAGTTCCGCATGGAAAAGATGTCATCTGTGGCGCATTGGGATCGGAAGGCCGCAGCCGTCCACCCACCCGTGATGGCGCAGCCATCACGCTACGGAGATACCGTGGCATCCACCATGGACGTCACCCATCCCGCCGCCGAAAACCACGGCACGGCGAGGCCGCCGCAGCCCTGCCATTCAGCCTCACATCTCCAGCAGGAGACGCGTCGGGTTTTCCAAGCAGTCCTTGATGCGGATGAGGAAGGTGACCGCCTCCTTGCCGTCCACCAGGCGGTGGTCGTAGCTCATGGCGAGATACATCATCGGGCGGATGACGACCTGGCCGTTGAGCGCGACGGGCCGCTGCTGGATGGTGTGCATGCCGAGGATGCCGCTCTGCGGCGGGTTGAGGATCGGCGTGCTGAGCAAGGAGCCGTAGGTGCCGCCGTTCGAGATGGTGAAGACGCCGCCGGAGAGATCCTCGATGGTGATCTTCCCTTCCTTCGCCTTGTTGGCGTAGCCGATGATGTCCTTCTCGATCTGGGCGAAGCCTTTCTTGTCCGCGTCACGCAACACCGGGACGACGAGGCCCTTGTCGGTACCGATGGCGACGCCGATGTCGTAGAAATGGTTCTCGATGATGTCAGTGCCCTCGATACGGCCGTTGAGCGCGGGCACGTCCTTGAGCGCCTGGGTGACGGCCTTGATGAAGAAGGACATGAAGCCGAGCTTCACGCCGTGCTTCTTCACGAAGTCATCCTGGACCGCTTTCCGCAGGTCCATGACGGCGGTCATATCCACCTCGTTGAAGGTGGTGAGGATGGCGGCGGTCTGCTGGGCGTTGACGAGGTGCGTCGCGATCTTGCGGCGCAGCATGGACATCTTCTTGCGTGTCGTGCGGCCATCGCTGGATTCCGCAGGAGCGGACTCACGCTGGGCGGGGGAGGAAAGCACGGTCAGATCCGGCTTCAGGCGCGGGGTGTCCTGAGCGGCGGCAGCAGGTGCTGCGGCTGGCGCTGGTGCCGCAGCGGCGGCGGGAGCTTCCTTTTTCTCTTCCTTGGCCGGTGCCGGAGTGGCGGCGGGCTTGGCGGCCTCCGCGTCTTCCGCGGCGTTCGGATCGATGGTGGCGATCACGGTGCCGATGGCAACTTCCTCACCTTCGGCGACCAGCACCTTCAGGCGGCCGGAGACTTCCGCCTCCAGCTCGTTGGAAACCTTGTCCGTCTCCAGGGTGACGAGGATCTCGCCCTTGTTGACAATGTCGCCGTCCTTCTTCCGCCAAGCGGCGACGTTGGCGGAGGTGATGGACTCACCGGCGGCGGGGACTTTCACCTCCACGACCAAGCCGTTGGAGGAGCCGATGCCCGGCTTGGTGTCATCGGAAGAAGGGGCTGCGGCGGGCTTCGCGGCGGCTTCCGCGGGAGCGGCGGCCGGTGCGGGTGCATCCTTCGCGGCGGGAGTGGCGGCACCTTCCTCGATGCGGGCGATCACGGTGCCGATGGCGACTTCCTCACCCTCGTTCACCAGGATGGCCAGCGTTCCCGCGGCGTCCGCTTCCAGTTCGTTGGAAACCTTGTCGGTTTCCAGCGTGACGAGGACATCGCCTTTCTGGACGGCGTCGCCGTTCTTCTTGTGCCAGCGGGCGACATTGGCGGAGGTGATGGATTCGCCGGCGGCGGGGACTTTGACGTCGAGGGACATGAGTGAAGCGTGTGGGAAACGGATGGATTCGGACGGGGATCAGATCTCGAAGGCACGGCCGAGCAGCGCCTTCTGTTCGCGGTAGTGCATCGTCTTCGATCCGGCGGCGGGGCTGGCGGCGGTGACGCGGCCGGCGTAGCGGACTTTTTTGCCGACGACCTCTTCCAGGTGCGGGAAAATGAACGACCACGCGCCCATGTTCTGCGGTTCCTCCTGGCACCAGATGAATTCGGTGGCGTTCGGATACTGGCCGATGATCGCCTCCACCATTTCCTTGTGGAACGGGTAGAGCTGCTCGATGCGGATGATGGCGGCGTTCTCGATGTTGTGCTCCGTGCGGTAGGCCATCAGGTCGTAGAAGACCTTGCCGGTGCAGAACACCACGCGGTTCACATCCGCCGGGTTGTTGAAGATCTTCAGGTCCGGCAGCACTTCCTGGAAGCAGGTGCCCTCGAGGAAATCCGCTTCAGAGGAAACCGCCTCCGGCCGCGTGAGCAGGCTCTTCGGCGTCATCAGGATGAGCGGCTTGCGGAATTCCCGGCGCTTCTGGCGGCGCAGCGCGTGGAAATACTGCGCCGGGGTGGTGAAGTTGCCGACGATGATGTTGTCCGCGGCGCACAGTTGCAGGAAACGTTCCAGACGGGCGCTGGAGTGCTCCGGGCCCATGCCCTCGTAGCCGTGCGGCAGCAGCATCACGATGTCGCTCGGTGTCTGCCATTTCGACTCCGCGGATACGATGAACTGGTCGATGATGACCTGCGCGCCGTTCGAGAAGTCACCGAACTGGGCCTCCCACATGGTGAGCATGCTGGGGTAGCCCAGGGAGTAGCCGTAGTCGAAGCCGAGCACGGCGAACTCGGAGAGGAAGGAGTTATAGACGCAGAACTTCGACTGGTGCTCACCCAGATGCTCCAGCGGGATGTAGCGGTCGCGGTCCTCGAAGTCGTAGAACACGGCGTGGCGCTGGGAGAAGGTGCCGCGGCGGCAGTCCTGGCCGGACAGGCGCACCGGATTCCCCTCCAGCAGGAGGGAACCCCAGGCGAGGGATTCCGCAAAGGCCCAGTCGATGGGCCCGCCGTTCTGGAGCGCCTCCTCGCGGCGCGGGACGAAGCGCTTCGCCAGCGTCGGGTGGAGGGTGAAGCCCTCCGGCACGGTGGTCAGCACCTTGCCGATGTGGTGGAATTTTTCCTTGTCGATGCCCGTGCCGACGGAGGCATGGGAATACGGTCCCTGCTCGATGGCGGTGGAGCCACTGTAAACCGTGCGGTCCCCCGCCTCCGTGAGCTGCACCATCTTCTGGTAGCCCGCCTCCAGGCGGTCCCATATGGCCTGCTCCAGCGCGTCCGCATCCGCCTGGGAAAGCACTCCCTCGGCGACGAGCTTCTTCTTGTAAATGACCCCGAAGGTTTCGCGCTCGGCGATTTTCTTCGCGATGATCGGCTGGGTGAAAGCCGCTTGGTCCGCCTCGTTGTGGCCTTGGCGGCGGTAGCAATACATGTCGATGACGATGTCGCGGCCGAACTTCTGGCGGAACTCCAGCGCGAAGCGGGCCGCCCAGTACAGCTCCATCGGCTCCTCGCCGTTCACGTGGAGGATCGGCGCGTCGATCATCTTCGCCACGTCCGTCGCGTAGGAGGACGAGCGGGCGTCCGCCGGGGAGGTGGTGAAGCCGATCTGGTTGTTGACGATGAGGTGGATGGTGCCGCCGGTGCGGTAGCCCGGAAGCTGGGAAAGGTTCAGCACCTCCGCGACGGAACCCTGTCCGGCAAAGGCGGCGTCCCCGTGGATGAGGATCGGCAGCACCTGCTTCCGGTCGGTGGCGGAGCCGTCATCACCCAGCACCCGCTGGCGGGCGCGGGCCTTGCCCTCGACGATGGCGTTGACCGCCTCCAGGTGGGATGGGTTCGCGGCCAGGCTCACGCGGACATTTCCGTCCGCCAGTTCGCGCACGCTTTCGTAGCCGAGGTGGTATTTCACGTCCCCGTCGCCGGCGACGAGATCCGGCACGTAGTTCGGCGTGAACTCGTAAAGAATGGTGGTCAGGGACTTGCGGACGAAGTTCGCCAGCACGTTGAGCCGTCCGCGGTGGGCCATGCCCATCTCGATCTCCAGCACACCCTGGGCCGGGCAGTGTTCCAGGATGGCGTTGAGGACCACCATGGAGCCTTCGCCGCCTTCCATCGAGAAACGCTTCTCACCGATGAACTTCTTGCCGATGAAATTTTCAAACGCCTCCGCCTCCAGCACCCAGCGCAGGGAGTTGACCTTGCGCTCATGGGATTCGGAAACAGTCGTCGCATGCAGCTCGATCCGTTCGCGCAGCCAGTGGCGGACGGTCGTGTTGTGGATGTGCATGAACTCGAAGCCGATGAGGCCGCAGTAGGTCGCGTCGAGGGCGGACACCATGTTGCGCAGCTTCATCTTGTCCCCGTGGCGGAACCACTGGGTGGAGGCCTCCCGGTCCAGGTCCGCGTCCGTGAAGCCGAACTGGTCCAGGCGCAGCCGAGGGTTGATCTCCGGTGGATCGAGCGGGTTGATGCGCGCCTGGGTGTGGCCCAGCGTGCGGTAGTTGTAAACCAAGCTCACGACCTTGCCGTAGAACGCCAGATCGGAATCGCTCGCCTTGCCGGGTGCGGAGGCCGCAGGGGCGGACGCACCCGCTTCCTCACGCCGTTTCGCCTGTGCGGCGCCCAACTCGAAACCTTCGAAGAATGCGGACCAGGTGGGCTCTACCGAGCGGGGATCCTCACACCATTGGGCGTACTTTTCATCCAACAAATCCGCATTCAAGCGGGGCGAAACCGATGAGTTCATGAGCGATGGGTCAGGTATCGGCGGAAAGCCTGCGGAAATTTCCGGCTTGGCCCGCCACGCGCAACGCTTAGTTAAGGGGTCGGCCCCGCCTCGTCAACCGCACAACCGTTATTTTCATCACGTCCCAAGGGCAAAAATCACCCATGATCGAAGTCCATCAACTCAGCAAACGCTTCGCCCGCCACGAAGCCGTCAAAGGCATCTCATTCTCAGTCGCCAAGGGAGAAATCGTCGGCTTCCTGGGACCTAACGGAGCAGGCAAAACGACCACCCTCCGGATGCTGACCGGCTACCTCCCGCCCACCTCCGGCTCCGCCACCATCGCCGGGTTCGACATTTTCCGCCAGTCGCTGGATGCCCGGAAGAAGATCGGCTACATGCCGGAGAACGTGCCCCTCTATGAGGACATGCGGGTGCGGGAGTACCTGCGCTTCCGCGCCCAGCTCAAGGGGTTGAAAGGCGGCGACGCCCGCCGCCGCGTGGGCGACGTCCTCGACACCTGCGGCCTGGAAAGCGTCCGCCGCAAGATGATCAAGACCCTCTCCAAAGGCTACCGCCAGCGCGTGGGCCTCGCGGACGCCCTGGTCCACCAGCCGGAACTCCTCATCCTGGACGAGCCGACCAACGGTCTGGACCCCAACCAGATCCGCCAGATCCGCGAACTCATCAAACGGCTGGCCGAAAACCACACCGTCCTGGTCTCCACCCACATCCTTTCCGAGGTCGAAATGACCTGCAACCGTGTCATCATCATCGACGGCGGGAAAATCAAGGCTGCGGACACCCCGGCGAACCTCATCGGCCAGATGCGCGCCGCCGGACGGGTACAATTGGAACTCCAGGCGGACGCCGATGTCGCCGCCGGTGCCATCTCCCGCCTCGACCGGGTGAAAAAGGTCAGCCCGGAAACGCTCGATGACGGCTGGACCCGCTTCACCGTCTGGGTGGATTCCGGCACGGACGCCCGCGAGCGCATCCACAACCTCGTCGCCCAGCACGGCTGGCCCTGCCGCTCCCTCTTCCGCCATGAAGCGACCCTGGAGGATGTGTTCGTGGAACTGACGCGGAAGGATTGAAGCAGAGAGGAACAATACTCCTGTCGTTCGGCGGCATTGGAGCAAGGAGGGTGGACACTCTTGTCCACCGGCGGCATTGGCGAACTCAGATGAAGAGCAGGATGCCCCTGCAACAGCTTGAGCCGAGATGGCCAGCCACATTTCTTTGGTGCCACTACCCACATTAATGAGCACAATGCTTCAGAATCCGGGCAATCCTGCCCATAATTTTTCACCATCGATCCAGTATGACCACCCCTTCTCCCGAACTCATCAAGGAAGCTGCTGCGATTCTCGGCGAAGACCTGACCAAGGAGGAGTCGGAGGCGAGGATCAGGATTCTGACGGATGACCCGATGCTCGCCACACGATTGGTCGAGTGGATTCCCGAGGCTTTCGGGACAGCAGCCGTTTCGCGGATGGGAAAGGTCATTTTCTCCAACACTTTCCAGGTCCGTGATTCGGGTGGCAGATGGATCACATTGCCCTGTTCCGCCGAACCAATCTTCACCCAGGCGATGGAAATGACCGATGAATACACGCGCGGTGGCCGGGAGGATGTCTTCCTGCACATCGCCGGACGGAGCGCCGTTTTTTCTTCGGCAGCCTCCGCCCTGGAGGCAGGCCAGACCCTCGATGGGGCCGTCTCCAGCGGTCCTGCTTTCGTTTCCCTACCGGCGGAAATCTATCCGGTCCCGATAAGACCACTGCTCTCCCGTTTGCTTGGGAAAATTTTCCCGTCCAGATAGCGCTGCAAGATAAATGCGGACGCCCCCACCTCAGGAGAAGAGTCGGCGAAACAGGTTTGCCAGCCCTTCCCGGTCAAGAAGATGGGCGGATACGTCGATCATCGGCTGATACAGTTCCATGGGATCAATCGCCGTTGTGTCCACACCATTGATTTCCAAGAAGATCAAGGCACTGGCGATGGCGGTCCTTTTGTTACCATCAATGCAGGCTTGGGCTTCCGCTATGTGATAGGCGTAAGCCGCCGAAATATCGAACAAGTCGCCACCCAGATAATGGAAGACATTCCGCGGTTGCATCACCGCGGCCTCCAATCCTCCGTGATCACGCACTCCCGCGCTGCCGCCGTGCTCCGACAAGGAACGCTGGTGGATCGCGGCGACCTGTTCCAGCTCCAGGAAGAAAGGTTCCACCATCGCGGCTACTGGGAAAGTTTCTTCAGCAAAGGTGCGTGATGCGCGAAAACCTTGTCCATCGCCGCCGCGACGTTCCTCTCCTGCACGGTGACCCTTTGGGCACGGCGTTCATCCAGCCAGGCCTCAAGCTTGGCAAACTCTTCCGGGCGCAATCTCTCAATCGCAGCTTCGATTTCAGCAACCGTACTCATGGGAACTGGAAGGTATCTACACGAAATTCCCGGTCCCTTCAACCTTGGGTTTCCGGCGGGAACGACGCCTTTCCGTTGGAGACATTGGCAAAGCACGCAGCCCAACCTGACGGCGACCAATGATCGCCGCCACGGTTGAAGGCCCTCACTTGCCCGCTTTGATGAACTCCTCGCGGGTGAGGATGCCGTCGCCGTCCTTGTCGAACTTCTTCAGGCGTTCCTTCGCGGCGGCTTCATCCTTCTGGTTCGCGAGGAACTCCTCGGTTGTCAGCTTTCCGTCGCCGTCCTTGTCGCGGTTTTTGAAAAGCCGCGCGCGATCCTGGCCGCCCTGCTTCGGAGCCTCGGCTTCGGCAGCGGCTTTCACGACCACCTGTGGTTTCGGTTCCGGATACTTCGCCAGTTCCTTTTTCAGTTCGGCCACGGTTTCCGGCTGTTCGTCCACCAGGTTCTTCTTCTCCTGCGGGTCCTTCGCGTAGTCGTAGAGTTCGTGCAACGTCTCCCCGCCGGGCTTCTTCCACTCTACGAATCGATGGCTGGCGGTGCGAATGGAGCGGCCGATGTAGCCTTGGCGCGGGACCACCTGCGTGACGCTGTCATGCACCTTTGCCGATGGATCCTTCAGCACGGAAACCAGGCTCTTGCCCTCCAGCTTCGGCGTGGTGTCCGGGGCGGGCACCTCCGCGAGCTCCAGCAGCGTCGGGTAGAGGTCCACGGACTGCGCCAGCGCCGCGGTCTTTCCACCCGGCTTCGTCACGCCCGGAGCGGAGATGATGAAGGGGATGCGGGTCGCCTGCTCGAAGTTGGTCATCTTCGCCCACAGGCCATGGTCGCCCAGGTGCCAGCCATGATCCCCCCACAGCACGACGATGGTGTTGTCCGTCAGGCCCAGCCGGTCCAGCGCGTCAAGCAGCTTGCCGATCTGCGCGTCCGTGTAGCTCACCGACGCATAGTAGCCGTGCAGCAGCTTCCGCTGTTCATCCTGCGAAAGGCTGTCCGCGTCCTCCCGGCCCTTGTAGCTGCGCAGCTCCGTGTTCTTCCGGAAGGCGGGTTCCGGCACACCGGCCGGGGCCTCCTGGAACTCCGCCAGCTTCAGTTGCGCCGGGTCATAGAGGTCCCAGTATTTCTTCGGAGCCACGAATGGCAGGTGTGGCTTCTGGAAGCCCGCGCCGATGAAAAACGGCGTGCCCTCCCGGCCCTTCGCGGCCTCCAGACGTGCCACCGTTTCCTTCGCAATCTGGCCGTCGGCGTAGAAATCATCCGCCACATCCGCGGACTCATAGGCCGCCCCACGCACCCGCTGGCCGGGCTTTTCATTTCCGGTGCGCACCGGTTGGTTCTCCTCCAGCGCGAAGGTCGGTGCCTGCGGCCGGGTGTGTGGCACGCTCCAGGATTTCACGTCGTCATGGTTGCCCTGCCCGGTGTGGTAGAGCTTGCCGATCGCCTCCGCGCGGTAGCCGTGCTTGATGAACTGCTGCGGCAGCGTGACCGCGTCCGGAGCCGCATTGCGGAAGTTCACTTCCAGATTGTAGATCCCCAGCGTGTCCGGGCGGATGCCGGTGAGCAGCGCGTTGCGGGACGGCGCGCACAGCGCCTGGTTCGTGTAGGCGTGCTCGAACAACAGGCCTCGGGAAGCGAGACGGTCGATGTTCGGTGTCTTCGCGATCGGGTCGCCATAGGCTCCGATCAACGGCTTCAGATCATCCACGGCGATGAGCAGGACGTTTTTCTGCGCCGCCTGGGCGACGGTGATCATCCCGGCGAGCAGGAGTGAGAATCTGGAAACGGATTTCATGAATGAGTATGGATATGGATGGAAAAAATGAATCGGTGGAAAATGCCGCGCGGAGGTGCCGCAGCGGGAAGAACCCCAGTGGAGCGGAGAGGTTGTGTGACGGAAAACTCAGACGGGACAGTTCATGGGAAACGCGGCATTGCGATGGCCGGATCATCCAGAAGTCTGGTCTGCTACCGAGAAGTTGGGGGAGGCGAAAGCCGATGATTGCGTCGGCGCGAACCTCCGTCCACGCCGCTAATCTAAAGCATTTTTTCCCAGTCATCAACCTTTAAAGTACCATACTTAGCATTTTAGTAATGTAATCTCTCACGATGGCCTCTGTCACCACCTCATCCGGATGCTTGAGTCCACTATCAATTCCCGCCACGATCCCGTTCTTCCATGGATAATGCTCCGAAAAGCGGATGGCACACCTTCCGTGAAATCCTCCGCTTCGCCCTCCTGTTGCTGACACTGGTGTTCGGCATCTTCATCGCCGTGCATTCGCAGGCCTCCTCCCCGAACTACAAATTTCTGGCGATCGCGGTTTCCAACCATCTGGTCTTCTACCTGCTGTTCGTGGCTTTCCAGCTATGGATCTTCCGCATCCGAGGCTGGAAAGTGCTGCTGGTGGCCACGCTGGTCGTCAGTGCATTCGCCGCGGAGCTTTTCATCCGTGTGCAACTTGCCTGGCACCCCGCTGGAGGTCAGTCCTACTCCGCCCCGCCGTGGTCCATCCACTTCGACCAAAGTGGCAAGCCAATGGTCTCCCTATAGGAAAACGGTAGGTCGAATTTCCTGCCGGTCTCTTCCACCACGCAGACGTAGAAGTATTCCACTCCCGGCTCCTCGATCCGCTTCACCGCCTTTCCTACCCGGATGCGGGAGCCTTTCCTCACGATTTCACCCTCCGCGTCCGCCTTGTCGGGGAGCTTCCGGGCGTAATGTCTTCCGAGATATCGGACCAGCTTGATATCCTCCTCCAGCGTCCGGACCTCCCCGCCGCGGCCCTCGACCCCATCTCCCGGCACCACTGGCAGCCTCACCCAACAACCGGGCAGCAACACCAGCAGCACAGCCAACTGCAGTGATCGTTTCATCCGTTTCAGCACTCCCGCATTTCCGGAAATCACCCCGCTTCCCACAATCTTTCTTTTCCGGACTCCCTTCTCCCCATCCGGGTATCCCACGAAAGAACCATGCCGCCGGAGCCGAATACCCTCTCTCAAAGTTCGACGTTGGACGTCCGATGTCCAATGCTCCTCCCCAAGCCCATGTCCCCGCGCCACCTGATCCTGTTCCTGCCCGGCATCGCCCTCGCCGCTCCGGAGACCTTTCCCGCCGCCAATGGCCTGACGCGCACGCTCGTCGCGAAGGAGCCGCTGCTGAAAAACCCGGTGTCCGTCACCGTGGATGTGGACGGCACCGTCTATGTCACGGAAACCGCCCGCCGGAAGGCCGCGGACCTGGACATCCGCGAGTTCACCCAGTGGATCACCGATGACCTTTCCCACACCTCCGTGGAGCAGAAGCAGGCGTTTTTCCGCAAGCAGCTCGACGGGAAAAATTTCCAGGACCACGTGTCGCTGAAGGACCACAACAAGGACGGCGTGGTGGACGCGAAGGACCTCACCGCCATCAGCGAGAAGATCATCAAATTCACCGACAAGGACGGCGACGGCGTGATGGATTCGTCCGAGACTTTCGCGGAGGATTTCAACACGGAGGTCACTGGCATCGCCGCGGGCGTGTTCGCCTGGCGCGGGGATGTCTACAGCACCATCGCCCCGGATGTGTGGAAGCTCCGCGACACGGACGGCGATGGTAAGGCGGACAAGCGCGAGTCTATCGCCCACGGCTTCGGCCTGCACATCGCCTACGCCGGGCACGACATGCACGGCCTGACCTGGGGACCGGACGGAAAGCTCTACTGGTCCATCGGTGACAAGGGCACCAACGTGATGTCAAAGGAAGGGAAACGCTGGTCCGCCCCGCATGAGGGTGCGGTGCTGCGCTGCAACCCGGACGGCACGGAGTTCGAAATCTACGCCCGCGGCCTGCGCAACTGCCAGGAGTTCGCCTTCGACGACCACGGCAACATGTTCGGCGTGGACAATGACGCGGACATGAAGGGCGAGCGCGAGCGGTTCGTCTACATCACGGAAGGCTCCGACACCGGCTGGCGTTGCTACTACCAATACCGTAAATCCGGTGAATACCAGCCGTGGCTCGCGGAGTCCATCGCCATCCCCACCGGGCCGTTCCAGCCCGCCTACATCACCCCCACGCTCGCCAGCTACGGCGACGGCCCCGCCGGATTCGCCTACAATCCCGGCACCGCCCTCAGCGACCGCTACAAGGGTTCCTTCTTCACCAGCGAGTTCCCGAAGGGGGAGATCCAGGCGTTCAAGGTGGAGGAAAACGGAGCCTCCTTCCGCATGACGGACGCCCACACGGTGGTGAAGGGTCCCATGATCATCGGCATCAACTTCGGCCCGGACGGCGCACTCTACGGCGCGGACTGGGCGGGCGGCTACCCGCTCAAGGAAAAGGGCGCGGTCTGGAAGCTGGATGACACCACCGTGAAGGACAGCGCCATCCGCAAGGAAGTCGCCGCCTTCCTCAAGGCGGGACCATCCGACGTCACCACGCCGGATCTCGTCAAGCGCCTCTCCCATGCCGACCAGCGTGTGCGACTGGATGCCCAGTGGGAGCTGGCGAAACGCAAGGCCATCCCGGAACTGAAGGCCGTCGCAAACAACGCGGATTCGCCGCGCATCGCCGTCATCCACGCGCTGTGGGGGCTGGCGCAGACGAAGACCTTCGACGCCGCCATTTTCAAAACCCTCGCCACGGGCAAGGATGCCGAACTCCGCGCCCAAGCCGCGAAATGGGCCGGTGAATCCGCTCAGGAAGCCCAGCCCCTCCTGACGGAACTCCTCAAGGATTCTTCCTCCCGTGTTCGCGCCTTTTCCGCGAACGCCATCGGCAAGCTGAAAATGGACGCCGCGCTGGATGCCGTGGTCGCCATGCTTGCGGAAAACGATGGCCGTGACGTCTATCTCCGCCAAGCCGGGGTGATGGCCCTTTCCGGCATGGATCCGGACAAGGTCGCCGCGAAGACCCTCACCCACGCCTCCACCGCCGTCCGGGTGGCCGCCGCGGTCGCCTTCCGCCGCACTTCCTCCCCGCATGCCGCCGGCCTGCTGGGGGACAAGGAAGCCGCCGTCGCCAGCGAGGCCGCGCGCGCCATCTACGATGAACCTGGTATTTCCGCCGCGATGCCAGCGCTGGCCGCCCTCATCTCCACGAACCCGGCGGCGGAAGCCCCCGCAGCCCGCCGTTCCATCGCCGCCAACCGCCGCCTGGCGGATGCTGCGTCCGCGGAGCGCCTGTTGAAACTGGCCGCCACCACGGATGCGCCGGAAGCAACCCGCGTCGCCGCGCTGGAGGCGCTCGCCACATGGGACAAGACACCCGCGCTCGATCTGGTCGATGGCCGCTACGAGCCGTTCAAGACGGGTGACACCGCGCCCGCCACCAAGGAAGCCGTCACCCGCGCCATCGCCTCCCTGAAGCATGACGCGTCCGATGCCATCGCCGTGGCCGCAGCCGATGTCGCCGCCGCCTTTGGCATCGCCGCGGACCCGAAGGAACTCGCCACCGAAGCGACCGATACAGCCGCCAAGCCCGCCGCCCGCATCCGCTCGCTCAAGCTGCTCCGCAACGCGGATGCGAAAGCTTTCCGGGAAATCGCCTCCCGACTCCTCAAGAGCGATGAACCCACCCTCCGCTCCGCCGCTGCCGAGCTGCTCGCCGCGCAGTGGCCGCATGAAGTCGTGGAATACATCATCTCCGCCGTCTCCACCTCGAAGGACAACGCGGAGCGCCAGAACGCGGTGAACCTGCTCCTGCTGGTGAAGAATGACGCGAAGGCGAAACAATACCTCACCGACCTGCTCGCCGCCTCCATCGAAAAACCGGACGGCCCCATCCTCCTCGAACTGCTGGACGTCGCGGACGCGCTCAAGATGAAGGCCGCAAAAACCCTGCGGGCGAAGCTCGACAAAACCGCCCCCCATCTCGCCTCGCTGGAGGGTGGTAACGCCGCCACCGGGCAAAAGGTCTTCACCGGCCACCTCGCCGCCCAATGCCTGGCCTGCCACCGCATCGGCCCGGAGGGCAGCAACGTCGGCCCCGAACTCACCCACATCGGAGCGAAGGGACGCGACTACCTCTTGGAATCCATCGTCGATCCCGGAGCAAAACTGGCCCCCGGCTTCGGCATGATGACCGCCACCCTCAAGGACGGCACCGCCCTCGCCGGTGCGCTGAAGGAGGAAACGGCGGACTCCCTCACCCTCATCCTGCCGGACGGCACCGCGAAAAAAATCACCCTCGCGGAAATCGCCAGCCGCACCACCCCAGTCAGTACCATGCCGCCGATGGCAGCCATCCTCACCCCGCGTGAGATCCGTGATGTGGTGGAATACCTTTCCACCTTGAAGTGAACGTTCGATGTTCCTTCTCACTCCCCCAGTCCGCGGGCGTACACCTCGTCTTCCGTGAAAACGATCGTCATCGGCCGGCAGCAGACCTCGCAATCGTAGTCCACTTCGGTCGGCATCTCGTCCGGGTGAGGGACGGCGACTGCGAATGTCTCAAAACAAGTAGGGCAGGTCACTTCGGCCATTTCCATATCACCCGCACCGGACCCGAAACGGAGGCGGCGGACAAGCACGGAAATCCAGACTGGGACCGCGGAATTCATTCCGCCCCGGAGAATCCGGCGACCATGCGAAGCCAAGCGGTATGAATCCCGCGGTCCCAGTGGGCGCGCTCATCCTGAAAAATGGCAGGGCGTGCCCGGCCCGGGCCTCCGAAGCTGTATGCTGAAAGAACTGGGGCGGTTTTTCCGGGATGGGACGTCATCCGCCTATCCGCCGGAAGCCACGACGCGCCCGGCGGTCGCGACCCTACCGATTTCCGCCACTTTTCCGCCCCGCGCTTCCCCCTTGCCCATTCCCCGTGAAGCCCCTAGGGTCTCCGCCCCCAGCCGATGAGCGCCAAATCCGTATTCCTCTATGACACCACCCTGCGTGACGGCACGCAGGGCGAAGGGTTCCAACTGTCCGGACTCGACAAGCTCCGGATCGCCCAGCGCCTGGACGCGTTCGGCGTGGACTACATCGAAGGCGGCTGGCCGGGTTCCAACCCGAAGGACGTCGAGTTTTTCCAGGAGGCGAAGAAACTGGAACTGAAGCACGCGAAGCTCGCCGCTTTCGGCTCCACCCGCCGTGCGAATACCCCCGTGGAGGAAGATCCACAGGTCGCCCTGCTGCTGGCGGCGGAGACGCCCGTCGTCACCATCTTCGGCAAGAGCTGGGAGATGCAAGTCACCGAGGTGCTGCGCACCACCGTGGAGGAAAACCGCGCCATGATCCGCGACACCGTCGCCTATCTGGTGAAGCACGGCCGCGAGGTGGTCTATGACGCGGAGCATTTCTTCGACGGCTACAAGGACTCCCCGGAGCACGCCCTCGCCGCCATCGAAGCGGCGGCGGAAGGCGGTGCCTCCTGCCTGGTGCTCTGTGACACCAACGGCGGCACCCTGCCCACCGAGGTCGAGGAAATCTGCGCCGCGGTGAAGGCCCGCATCCCCAACACCCCCTTCGGCATCCACACCCACAACGACTGCGAACTGGCCGTCGCCAACGCCGTCGCCGCGGTGAAAGCGGGCGGCACCCAGGTCCAGGGCACCATCAACGGCTACGGGGAGCGCACCGGCAACTGCAACCTCACCTCCGTCATCCCCATCCTCCAACTGAAGATGGGCATCGAGGTCGTCCCACAGCTCGACAAGCTGCAGGACCTTTCCTACTTCGTCGATGACGTCTCGAACAACCCGCACTTCGCCCGCGCGCCGTTCGTCGGACGCACCGCCTTCGCGCACAAGGGCGGCATGCACGTGAACGCCGTGCAGAAGCTGGCACGCAGCTACGAGCACATCGTCCCGGAAAGCGTCGGCAACGCGCGGAACATCCTGGTTTCCGAGCTCAGCGGCCAGTCGAACATCCTGCTGAAGGCGGAGCGTCTCGGCATCCCGCTTGAGAAGGGTTCCAAGGAAGCGTCCGCCATCCTGAAAAATGTCAAGGAACTGGAGAACGAAGGCTACTCCTTCGAGGCCGCGGGCGGCTCCCTGGAGATCCTCATCCGCCGCGAACTCGGCCAATACACGAAGCCCTTCGACCTCACCGAATATCACACCAGCTTCCGCCAATATCGTGACGGCCACCCGCCGGTCTGCGAGGCGACCGTGAAGCTGGCCGTCAATGGCACGCCGGAACTCACCGTCGCGGAAGGCCATGGCGTGGTGAACGCCCTGGACCTGGCCCTGCGCAAGGCCCTTCTCCCCTTCTACCCGGAAATCGCGGAAGTCTCCCTGGTGGACTACAAGGTCCGCATCCTGGACGGACACGACGCCACCGCCGCGAAGACCCGCGTGCTCATCGTCTCCACCGACGGCCACCGGAACTGGGGTACCGTCGGCGTGTCCGACAACATCATCGAGGCAAGCTGGCTCGCGCTGGTGGACGGCATCGACCTGTTCCTGCAACGCCGCAAAGGCTCCAACTGATCCGGAACATGGCGGCTCCGGATACCACCAATCCGTACGCTGCTCCCTCGGCCATCAGCAGCCCGGCCACCGGGCCATCCCACCTCTGGCAGATCGACGGCATCGGCGTGCTGGTCGCCCATGGCGCGGCGCTGCCGAAGGTCGACCTTGAGTCCGGCAGTGAGGATGCCTCGCTGGTGGAGGTGAGGCGGAAGTTCGTGAAAGCCCACTGGTCCATGGGATTCATGGGTCTGGCCGCGATGATGTACCAGTTCATCCCCAAACCGCTGCGAAGCTGGGAAGGGCATAGGTTCTGGATCTCGCTGATCGTCTTTTTCGGAGTGTGGCTGGGCGTTTATCTGCTGATCTCCCTCACCCTAACCCGCCGGGTTCGCTTCACCACCTACGTCCAGCCCGCCGCGGAAGCCCAGCGGAAAAGGAACAGGAACATCCGCGCGGTCATTTATTCCGTCAGCATAGCTTGCATGATCTCACCGCTGGTCTTGCTTTATACCGACCAGACGGTGCTCCCGGACACCGGTATCCTCGTCGTCATCGGTCTTATCGGCGTGATCGCGTGCGTGTACTGGCAATATCAGAACCGGCCGAAGATCCACATGACCCTTGAAGCCGACGGTTGGTTGAGGCTGGGAGGTGTCCACTCCAGCGCCATCCGGCGGCTGGAAGAATGGAGGAAAGATCACTGGGAGAATTCATGAACGCCCCGACCAATCCCTACACCCCGCCTGCGGTGGAAGAACCGGCGGCGGAGCAAAGAGACTTTCCCTGGTATGTCGCCGCGCGCGGCATCCATGTGCAGGATCGCGCGGTGCTGCCGGAGATCGACCTGATCACCGGGGAAGAAGGCGGGCATCTGGTACCGGTGTCCCACGCGGTCAACATCACCAAAGGGAAAACCCCGCGCTTCCTGTCGATCATCCTGTTGGTCATGGTGGGAGCCATTGTCGCCATCGACCTGCCCCTGGCTTGGTCCATCACCTGTGCCGTGGGTGCTGCGGGAATCGCCAGCCTCGCCTTCCGGAAAAGCCATCCACGGGTGACCTTCACCTTTTTCAGCATCGGCACGGGGAAACCGGCTGCCCCGGGCAAGGTCATCTTCCGGGTGGCGGAGATCCTTTTCTTTTTCACCGCCCTCGCATGTCTCGCGCTCCTCCAGATCAATGAATGGAGCTGGATCGGCACCTTTGTGTTCCTTTTCCTCTCCCAACGGATGGCGAAGCGGCGGGAAAAGATCACCACCCGCGGGCTGGAGATCCGGGAAGCAGGTGGCGTCACCGGCTGGGTCAGGATCGGCGGAGCGCATCCGGCCGCCCTCGCCAAGCTGGATGAAATCCAGAAGCACCGGGGATCACTGGAACCGGAATTTCCGGAAGCATGAGCGTTGCAGCTTTGTGGACAGCTCCCCCTCATCGAAGGGAACAATGGGAGGAATGGGAGGAATGGGAGGAATGGGAGGAATGGGAGTCGTGCTTGCGTTCCTGATGGACGTCCACCCCGCCGAACCTCTCACGAGGTTCGCTACCCATAAAAGAAAACCCCCGCTCCGGAGGACCGGAACGGGGGCGATGAATCAATCGAATCCCTGATCAGGCGAAGATCGAGGTGATCGGCGTCGCCTTGGCGGCATCCGGACCGGCGATGCGGAACGGACGCTTGCTCGGGGACATGAGCACCAGATCGTGCGGCAGGCCGAGGGCGTAGGCGATGGTGGCATTGAAGTCCTGCGGGGAAACCGGCAGTTCGGAGACCTTTTTGCCTTCCTTGTCGGTGGAACCATACTTCATGCCGCCCTTGATGCCGGCACCTGCGAGCGTGCAGGTGAATGCGCCCGGGTGGTGGTCGCGTCCGCCCTGGTGCTCCGTCTTGATCTCCGGGGTCCGGCCGAACTCGGTGGCGACGACGACGAGCGTGTCCTTGAGTTTGCCGGTGGCTTCCAGGTCCTTGATGAGAGCGGAGTAGGCTTGGTCGAACTCCTTGCAGCGTCCTTCGACACCCGCGAAGTTGTCATAGTGGGTGTCCCAGCCGCCGAGCTGGATTTCGACGAAGCGGACGTCGTGCTGGACGAGACGGCGGGCGAGAAGGCAACCCTGGGCGAAACGACCGGTGCCGTAAAGGGCACGGGTTTCGGAGGATTCCTCGCTGAGGTCGAAGGCCTTCAGGTCCTTCGAGTTCATCAGGTTGATCGCCTCGCGGTAAAGTTCCTCATAGGCCTTCACGTCCTGGTTGGGATACTTTTCGTGGAACTTCTGGTTCATCCTGTCCGCGAGCGTCAGACGGCGGGAGAAGTCCTCCTCCGAAACGCCGCTGGCGCGGTGGGAATCCTGCAGGCCGGCTTCCGGGCTGCCGATCGGAGCAGCGGCGTACTTCGCGCCGAAGAATCCGCCGCCGGTGTACTCCGGGGAAGCGTTGATCGCCACGAACGGAGGAAGCTCCGGATGGAGGCGTCCGCCGAGGCGGGTCACCCAGGAACCCAGGGAAGGGTGGCGGATGGTGCCGAGCATGTTGTAGCTCGTGTGCATCACGTAGGTTCCCTGTTCGTGCGCGCCCTGGGTGGACTTCATCGAGTTGATGACGCAGACCTTGTCCATGACCTCGGCGGTCTTCGGAAGCCAGTTTCCGATCTGGACGCCGTCAGCCTTCGTCTTGATGGCCTCGGTCTTGCCCATGATGTCCTTCTTCTCCTTCACGTCATAGGTGTCAACGTGGCTCATGCCACCACTCATGTAGAGGTAGATGACATGCTTCGCTTTCGCAGCGGAGGCACCGGCACCGGCGGGTGCGGCGGAAGCGATCGTGCTGCCCATCATCGGAAGAAGATGGACGCCGAGGTAGGCACGTGCGGCATTCGCCATGAAGTGGCGGCGGGTCAGCTCATCTGCTTTGTTGAACGGATTCATGGTTTTTGGGTCTGGGATCAGGGTTGCTCGGGCTTTTCTAAATTATTGGAGGAACAGGAACTCGGAGGACATCACGAGGGAAGAGACAATGTTGCGGTAGCCTTCCTCGCCTTGAGCCTTCACTTCCTCCTGCATCCAGCCCATTTCCTCTTCGGACGGCGGACGGCTGAGGATAGCGAGGTAGAGACGGCGGATCTTCTCCGCGTCCGACTTCGTGCCTTCCAGGCTCTTGTAGAGGTGGGCGCTGGAGTTGTTGACCAACTGGCGCTGGACGAAGCCGTTCATGAGGGAGAGCACCTGGCCGACGTTCGGCTCCTTGCTGGCACCTTCCACCACCATCCGGTCGGACTGGCCGAAGAGATAGAGGAAGTGGTCGCGCGGGGCGGGGGAAGGCAGCTCGGAGGCACGCACGCGGGCGTCCTTGTTGTAGCTGACGACCTCACTGCCCATCGACATCATGGAGTCACCTTTCTTGGCGGGCGTTTCGGAGTTCTTGTCGCTGCGGATCTCCTTCACCAGGTTGTTGAAGTAGGCGCGCATGTCCTTGTCGGAATCAATCGCCAGCACTTCTTTGGAGAGCTCGATCATGTTCTTCTTGCCGACCAAGACCGGCCTGCCGCGCAGGTGGATGCGGTTGTCCAGGGTCCGCGGAGCCTGGTCGTCAGGAATACCACCGGCGAGGGTGATGAGGGAGTCCCAGATCTGCTCGGAAGAAAGGCGGGCGATCTTGCGGCCGTGGAAGTCATCCCCGGTTTCGACGATGGAGTTCTTCGGATTCGTGCCGAACTGGAAGGTCCGGGTGAGCAGCAGCACATGCTGGAAGGCTTTGAGATCGTAGTTGAGCTGCACCATCAGGCTGCCCAGATAGTTCATCAGTTCCGGATGCTGGGTCTTGGCAGGCTCGATGTATTCGTCCACCGGCTCATAGACACCGCTGCCCATCACGCGCTTCCACATGCGGTTGGCGATGAGGGAGGGGAACTGCGGGCCGGTCTTGTTGACCACCCAATCCGCGAATTCCTGGCGGCCGTTGTGCTTGCTGCCTTTTTCAGACATGCGCACCGACTTGCCGAAGGGAGTCTTCGCACCCACCATCTCGCCCGGCTTGCCATCCCGGTACTGGTAGTCGCCCGGCAGCGCGATGGCACCCCGGCCACCGCCTGAGAGGGAATTTCCATAGACCTGGTCCCAGAGGATCTCGGCGATGTAGTATTCTTCGGTCTGGTATTTCTCACCATCCTGAAGCTCGCGGTAAAGCGGACCCATGGCGTCCTTGTTGATCTCGCCCTGGCCGTTGGTGAAAGCGGCGAGCTGGTAGAAATCATGACGCTCGGTCTTACCGAACGGATCGTCATGGCACTGCGCGCACTCCATGTGGGAGCCGAGGAAAACACGCATCGAGTTCGAAATGTTGTCCAGCGGCATGCCCCGGTCACGGGTGTAATAGCCGACAGCGGCCGTCTCAGGATCCCAACCGTTGCCTTCGGAGGCCAGCAGGCGGGTGGTCATCTCACTCCACGGCATGTTCTTCTCCACCGCGTTGCGGACCCAGAAGCGGTAAGGCGCGATGGTCGCGTCCACACCGTCACGGCGGTCAACGATGCGCAGGAGGTCGTACGCCCAGTTCGTCATGTGGCTGGTATAGCCAGGGGAGGAAAGCAGGTAGGCCACCAGCTCCTCGCGCTTGGTGGCGTCCTCCATCTCCATGAAATCAATCGCTTCCTCCGCACTCGGAATGCGACCGATGGCGACAAGGAAAGCGCGCCGCAGGAACGTGGCGTCATCCGTCACACCTGGCACCGGAAGGTTCTGACGGCGGTAGAACGCGGCGATGTGCTGGTCAACTTGGAGAGCCGCTTTCTTCAGGAAAGCAGGATCATCCTGAGGCTTTGCCGGAGCAGCGGAAGCCACTGGAATAAACGCCGTGACGACCGAGATGATCGCGGCAACGGTGAAGCGGGGACATTTCATGGGTTTGGGAAGTTCAACTACGCTCGCAAAATTTTCCGGAGCCGTCAACACCCCAATCCCGGGATATTTTCACCTTTTTTAAGCCTCGAACTCCCTCAATGCCAATTCCTCCAGAATAGGCGTGTCAGCCGGCGCCCAATCCAGATCCCCGGCCTCCCCGAGAGTAATCCAGCGAACCTCGGAATGCTCAAGGGGCCGCGGCTGCCCTGAACGTATTTTACATAAAAAAGGCATCAACCGGACCACCACCCCCCCATAGTCCCAGCGGACGTCGCGCAGACGCTCACCCACTTCCACCTTGATCCACAACTCTTCTTCCAGCTCCCTCTCCAGCGCGGCATCGGGCATTTCGCCCGCATCCACTTTTCCCCCGGGAAACTCCCACAGCCCCCCGAGATGCTTTCCCTCCGGTCGCCGGCACACGAGGTAGCGCCCTTCCTGATCCAGGATCACCCCGCAGACCACATCGATTTCCCGCTGGATTCCTCCCGTGCCGTCCATGGTGCCTTTTCATGGCCCAACCAACCCCGTCCCGTCCAAAGAAAAAAGCCACCGGAAACCCGGTGGCTTTTTAAAAAAACTGGATCCGGAGATCCGGAAAAATCAGGCGAGGGTGCCTTTTTCCTTATCCTTGTCCTTGCACTTTTCGCCGTCCTTGCACTTTTCGCCGTCCTTGCACTTTTCGCCGTCGTTGCCGGCCAGGGTGCCTTTTTCCTTGTCCTTGTCCTTGCACTTTTCGCCGTCCTTGCATTTCTCACCGTCGTTGCCAGCCAGGGTGCCTTTTTCCTTGTCCTTGTCCTTGCACTTTTCGCCGTCCTTGCACTTCTCACCGTCGTTGCCGGCCAGGGTGCCCTTTTCCTTATCCTTGTCCTTGCACTTTTCGCCGTCCTTGCACTTCTCGCCGTCGTTGCCAGCCAGGGTGCCCTTTTCCTTATCCTTGTCCTTGCACTTTTCGCCGTCCTTGCACTTCTCGCCGTCGTTGCCGGCCACGGTGCCTTTTTCTTCCTTCTTGTCGCCGTCCTTGCACTTGTCGCAATCCTTCGAGAAAGCGAGCGGGGAACAGATGGCGGCGGCGAACAGGGTCGTGAGAATGAGTTTCATATGGTTGGTCAGTGTGTGTTGGTTTTTGGGTTGCGCTGCGTGATGCTACGGTTTGAACACCGCCACTGAAAAATATTCCCGAAATTTTTCAAGCGATGTTTTGCCGCCATCCCCCGGAGGACCGGCATTCCGCCCTTTTTATGGGCTTGGCCGTGAGGACATTCCCGTCTATCCACGCCGCCCGTGTCGTTCACCATCCTCAGCACCGATCCGCAAAGCTCCGCCCGCCGGGGGGAGCTGGCACTGCCCCACGGAACGGTGCAGACCCCCATCTTTATGCCGGTGGGCACCCAGGGAACGGTGAAGACCCTGCACCCCTGGGAGCTGGAGGAGCTGGGTTCCCAGATCATCCTCGGAAACACCTACCACCTCTGGCTGCGGCCCGGCCATGAGCTGGTCCGGGACCTGGGCGGACTCCACGGTTTCAGCACCTGGCGGAAGCCCATCCTGACGGACTCCGGCGGCTTCCAGGTGTGGTCGCTGGCGAAGCTCCGCAAGATCACGGAGGAGGGCGTCCGCTTCAACAACCACCTGGACGGCTCCAAGATGCTGCTCACCCCGGAGCTGAGCATGGAGATCCAGGCCAGCCTCGGCTCGGACATCGCCATGCTGTTCGACGAGTGCCCGCCCTACCCGTGCGATGAAAAATACGCGGCCAGCTCCCTCGCGCTGACCACCCGCTGGGCACGCCGCTGCAAGGACTGGATCGTGAAAAACGGGCCGAAGTCCGGCGAGGGCCGCCAACACCACTTCGGCATCGTCCAGGGTTCCGTCTATGCTGACCTCCGGGAGCAGTCCGCCCGGGAGCTGGTGGAGCTGGATTTCGACGGCTATGCCGTCGGCGGCGTCTCCGTCGGCGAGCCGGAGCACGAGATGTTCCGCGCCATCGACAACGCGGTCCCCTTCCTCCCGCGGGACAAGCCCCGCTATGCCATGGGCCTGGGCACCCCGCCGCAGATTCTGGAAATGATCTCCCGCGGCGTCGATATGTTCGACTGCGTGATGCCCACCCGCATCGCCCGCCACGGCATGGCCTTCACCCTGGACGGTCCCATCAACATCAAAAACCTGGTCCACGCGAAAGACCCCTCCCCCATCTGCGAAAGCGCCCACCCCCACGTCGCGGGCTTCTCCCGGGCCTACCTCCGGCACCTGTTCCGGGCTGGGGAAATCCTAGGTTTGCGGTTGCTTTCCTTCCACAATCTGCATTTCTACCTGTCCCTCGTCGCCCGGGCACGGGAGGCCATCACCGAAGGGAATTTCACCGATTTCAAAGACGCATTCATCCAACGCTATACCCGATCCACCACTCCATGATCCAGATCCCGACTCTTTTCTCCTCCCTTCCGCTCGCCCAAGCCGCCGAATCCCCTGCCGGGATCTTCGGCCATCCTGCGGTCATGCCGGTCCTGCTGATCGTCATGTTCTACTTCCTCCTCATCCGCCCGCAGCAGCGCCAGCGGAAGGAGCAGGCCGCCCGCATCGCCGCACTGGCCACGGGTGACAAGGTGACCACCACCGCCGGCATCCACGGCATCGTCCACAGCATCAAGGACAACACCGTCGTGGTGAAAGTCTGCGAAGGCACCTTCATCGAGTTCGACAAGCCGGCCGTCGCCTCCGTCCGCAAAAAGGAGAGCGACGCCTGATAAAGCCGCGCCTCCCCCACGTTTCCTCTCTCCCGCGCCTCCAGGCGCAAACCCGCACCGCTCCGCCATGCTCGCCGCCACCGCCGCCAAAGATCCCGCCGCCACCACGGGTGTGCTGAACTTCCTCCGTTCAGGCTTTGAGGATCCGCTGACACTCTTCTTTGTCGGCCTTTCCCTGCTCATCCTGTTCTTCTGGTATTTCGCCACGGACATCGAGAACCGGAAGCGGAACATCGGCAGCATCCTCATCGTCGGCATCTGCGGCCTGTGCATCCTCGCCGCCACCCCGCCGCGGGAGCGGCTCAAAGGCGGCATCGACATCCTCGGTGGTTCCTCCTTCACCCTTCGGGTCCAACCACGGGAAGGCGCGAACGGCCAGATGGAGCCACCCACCGCTTCCCAGATCGACCAGGCCATCATCGTGCTGCGCAACCGCCTGGACTCCGCCGGCACCAATGAGGCCCAGATCAACCGCCTCGGTGCGGACCAGATCCAGGTCCAGATGCCCGGTGTCTCCGAGCAGGAATCCGCCGAAATCCGCGAGGCGATCGAAAAGGTCGCCAAGCTGGAACTGCGCGAGGTCAGCCCGCGGAGTGACGAGGTCATCGAGGGCAAGACCCTCGCCCAGCGCGCCCACGAGGGTCTGGAGATCGTCCCCGGCTACCGCGCCTACATGGTGAAAAACAAGACGGAGGAAGGACAGGAGTATGAGCAGCCCATCCTGCTCAATCGCCGCACCGCCCTCGGTGGATCGGACATCGTCCAGGCCTATCCTTCCCCGCAGCAGAATGACGCCGTCGCCGTCACCCTCAGCTCGGAGGGAGCGGACAAGATGTTCAACCTCACCAGGAACATGCGCCTCGGCGCCGACCGCATCGCCGTGGTGCTGGACGGAAAAGTCCTGAACGCGCCTGTCGTCCAGGCCATCCTGAGCAAGGACTTCGTCATCAGCGGCCTCCATGATCCCGGCGAGCCGAAGGCGCTCTCCGACGCCCTGATGAATCCGCTGGAGAACCCGCTGGTGGTCGAAACCCAGAACAAGGTTTCCGCCGCCTATGGTTCCGCCATCATCACCCAGGCCATCTGGGCCGGTGTCGTCGGCCTCGCCATCACGTTCCTCTTCGTGCTGCTCTACTACCGTGCGGCCGGCCTGGTCGCCGTCTTCGGACTGCTGGTCAACGGTGTCATCCTCTTCGGGATCATGGCCATGTTCGGCTTCCCGTTCTCCCTCCCGGGCATCGCGGGGATGATCCTCACCATCGGTATGGCCGTTGATGCGAACGTGCTGATCTACGAGCGCCTGCGCGAGGAAATGGCCGCCGGCAAGACGCTGAAATCCGCCATCGGCAGCGCCTACGACAAGGCGTTCACCGCCATCTTCGACTCGAACTTCACCTCCCTCATCACCGCGGTCATCCTCTTCTGGCTGGCCAGCGGCACCATCAAGGGCTTCGCCGTCACCCTCACCATCGGCCTCCTGGCATCCCTGTTCTCCGCCATCCTGGTGACCCGCGTGCTGTTCCGCTGGTCCATCGACCTGGGCGTCCTGAAGAAGCTCTCCTTCATGAGCCTCATCCCGCCGACGAAGATCGACTTCCTCGGCAAGCGGAAGATCGCCTTCGTCATCTCCGCGGTGATCATCGTGGTCTGCGCGACGAACTTCTACATCAAGCGGAACGACGCCCTGGGCATCGACTTCACCGGCGGCACGGTCATCCAGTTCCAGCTTGAGCAGGAGCAGTTCATCCCCATCGACGAGGTGAACAAGGCCCTCGAAGGCCTCACCCTCTCCAAGGAAGTGAACGCGACCGAGGAAAGCAGCGCCGCCACCGGCGTTCTCCTCAGCGTGCGTTGCGCCACGGAGGACGCCGCGAACATCTCCGCGAAGCTGCGCGAATCCATCCCCGTGCTGGGCGAGCGCCTGCCCGCGAACCAGGACGGCACGCCCGGCGAGTTCAAGGTCGCCGAAAGCGCCCAGGAAGTCTCCGCCTCCGCGGGCAGCACCTACATCACGGAGTCGCTCATCGCACTGTGCCTCGGCCTTGTCGGCATCTTCCTCTACATCGCCTTCCGCTTCGAGTTCGCGTTCGCCATCGGCGGCTTCCTCTCCACCGTCCATGACGTGGTCCTCACCATCGGCATCATCGTCCTGTTCGGCTCGGAACTGTCGCTGCTCCACGTGGGCGCCATCCTCACCGTCGCCGGATACTCCCTCAACGACACCATCGTCATCTACGACCGGATCCGCGAGCGCCTGCGCTATGAGACCGGCTCCATCGAGTCCATTATGAACGAGGCGATCAACGCCACACTGGCCCGGACGATCCTCACCGCCGGAACGACGATCATCACGCTGGTCATCATCTACTTCCGCGGCGGCCCGGCCCTGGAGGGCTTCGCCCTCACCATCCTGGTCGGCCTCATCATCGGCACCATCTCCTCGGTCTACATCGCCACGCCCATCGTGCTGTGGTGGGGCAACCGCAAGGGCGGCAACCTCCGCAGCTACGTGGTGAAGGAAAAGAAAACCGAAGCCCTTCCGGAGCCAGCCAACTGAGGCGGCCACAGGTCATTCCATCCACCGCACCTTCCTCCGGGAAGGTGCGGTTCTTTTTTGGACCGCTCGGGATCATCGCCTGACTGGGACCGCGGAATTCATTCCGCCCCGGAGAATCCAGCGCTCCAGTCATCAAGCGAAGCCAAGCGGAATGAATTCCGCGGTCCCAGTTCACGTCCGGGCCGCGCAACCACGGAGGCCGCCTGTCCACCTCACTGCGCTTCCGGTGCCGGAGGCGGGAAGTCCGCTTCATCGAGCTTCTTGTCGCCGTTTTTGTCCAGTGCCTCGAAGCGGTCCTCCTGCTCATCCTCGCCCAGATCCCGGACGGGCGGCGCTTTCCTGAATTCCTCGAAACTGACCGCACCGTCCTTGTTCTCGTCGAGATCCTTGAGCATCCGCCTGGGATCCCGTGGAGGGCGATCCGGGCCACCCTCGCGGCTCGGTCCGCCCTCTCCATCCCGGCCCGGCCTGCCTTCCTTGTCCGGACGACCAGGACCATCGCGCGGCGGGCCCGGGGGCTTGTCCTTGATGGTGATCTCCCCGTCCCCGTCGGTATCCAACCTGGCGAACAGGGCTTCCTGTTTCTCCACCGGCAGTTTCTTGAAAAGTTCACCCGCCTTCAGTTCCGCGAGGCTCACACCGCCGCTCTTGTCGGTATCAAGCTCGCGGAATTTCATCATCGCGGCACGCGCCCCTTCGGACGGCGGCCGCTGCATCATCACCTTCAGTTCCTCCGCGCTGAGGATGCCGTCCTGGTCCTTGTCGAACCGGCTGAAAATCTTATCACGCTTCTCCTCAGGAAGCTTCTGGATGCGGGGGAGGTTGTTGAATTCCGCGCGCGTCAGCGTTCCGCTGTTGTCGGCGTCCGCCTCCCTCCAGCCCCTGCCGAAATGGCGCTCGCGCCCGCCCCGGCCTTCCTTTCCTTCCTCCATGCCGGGCCGCGCCGGGAGACGGCGCTCCCCGCCATCTTCCGGCTGCGCGCCCGCCATCGCGGCGGGGATCACCAGACCTGCCAGCACCATCGGAAAGGATATCGGTTTCATAAATTTCATCGGGCTTCTGTTGCCACTGTGCAAACAACGGGATACATGAAAAACTCCGCGCGGGCCGTAAAGTTTCGCGCCCCGTGAATTTTCCGCCCATCACCGACGATCATGCACATCCGGGACATCCTCGCCGATTCCAAGCCATCCCTGTCCTTCGAGTTCTTCCCTCCACGGACCACGGCGGCCTGGGAGGAACTCTACCAGACCATCCGGGAGCTGGAACCGCTCAACCCCTCCTTCGTCTCGGTGACCTACGGCGCGGGCGGCACCACCCGGGAAATGACGCATGACCTCGTCGTCCGCATCAAGCGGACCACCTCCATCCCGCCCATCCCGCACCTGACCTGCGTCGGCCACTCCGAGGCCGAGGTGGAGGCCATCCTCACCCGCTACGCCGCCGCCGGAGTCTCCAACATCCTCGCCCTGCGCGGTGATCCGCCGCGCGACCGCCCGGACTACGACTGGTCGGAGGGGGATTTCCGCCATGCCTCCGACCTCGTCGCCTTCATCAAGCGTTTCAACGAAAAGGGCATCCACCCGGACCCGCGCGGCTTCGGCATCGGCGTCGCCGGTTTCCCGGAAGGCCATCCCTCCACGCCGAACCGTGTCGATGAACTGGACCACCTGAAGGCGAAGGTGGACGCGGGGGCGGACTACATCTGCACCCAGCTTTTTTTCGACAACCACGACTTCCTGGACTTCCGCGACCGCTGCCGCTTCACCGGCATCGGGATTCCCATCATCGCCGGCATCATGCCCATCAGCTCCCTGCAGGGCATGAAGCGGATGGCGGAACTGGCCGCCGGCGCACGCTACCCCGCGAAGCTGCTGCGCGCGCTGGACCGCGCCGGTGGAAACCCCCAGTCCGTCGAGCGGGTGGGCATCCACTACGCCGCCCAACAGTGCGCCCACCTGCTGGACCAGGGCGTGGAGGGCATCCACTTCTACACGCTCAACAAGAGCCACGCCACGCGCGAGATCTACGCCAACCTCGGCCTCACCGCGGCGACGGCGGGCTGACGCTTGAAGGGAAGTTGAGAGTTGATGGTTGGAGCAGCTTGCGCCTCAACTTTCGGCCCTCAACTTTCCCTTTCGGGCTAACGCTTCCCTTTCGAGTAGATTTCCTCCGCCTGTGCGAAGGTCACCAGATCCAGCGTCCCGGAAATGGGCACCTGCAGCGAGATCCGGCCGGTTCCCTCATCCACCGGATGGGCCGCCTTGAGCGACGGAGCCTGGTCGAAGGCGTCCGGACGCAAGGTGATCTCCACCCCGCCCTCGTAGCGCAGGGTTTCCGCGAGCTTCGCGGCCATTTCCGACTGGAAGGCACGCTCCTCCACCGTCGCCTCATAACGCTGCCAGAGTCCGTCCTGGCCACCGCCCGCCGTCTTCCTGCGGCTCAGTTCCGCGGCGCGACGGAGGGAGAATCCATCCTCTCCGCCCGCCTTGATCCCACCGGCCTCCACCGACAACGGGGATCCGGGCGCGGGATGTTCCACCGATTTCTCCTTCTCCTCCTTCGTCGGCGGGCGCACGACCAATCCTCCTTTCAACGTCATCAGATCCCCCGAAACCAGGTCGATCTCATCCAACTGGAGACGCCCGCCCCCGCTTTTCAGATCAAAGGACCCCGCCAGGAAACGCACCCGGCGGTAGTTGTTGAAAGAGTCCACCATCCGCAATGCCCGCAGGAGGGGGATCCGCTCGCGCAACACCACCCAATCCTCCTCACCCAGCTCGATCCGTCCGGTCATCGCGATCCCCTCCTGGGAATTGGTCGAACCGGAAAGCCGCAACGCCCCTGAGACCACCCCCTCCAGCAGGTATTCGGCGGACTCCGGCAACATCCCGTCCAGCGGCATGTTCCTCAGCTTGGCGATCCCGTTCACATCCGGCCGCTCCGCTCCGCGGATGGTCAGTCCGGAAACATCCACGGTGCCGGACCCTTTCCGCAGCAGTCCCTTTTCCACCGTGACGCCATCCCGCCTGCAGACCACGGCCAGTTCCTCGATCTCCAGCCCCTTCAGCCAGTTCTGGGAAAATGTCCCGCCCTTGAACTGGAGCCACCAACCGTCATTCCTGCGGCGCACCTTCATCTGGCTGCCTTCGATCCTGCCCTTTGACAACGCCGTGAACCCCCAGGTCACGGTCGTGTTCTCACAGTCGATCGAATCCAGCGCCACCCCAGGGATGGGGCTGAACAACGTATCCCCCAGCATCTCCGCCGTGGCTGCGTCCCCCGCGCCGGCACGGATGTTGATCACCAGATCGGACATCGACATCCCGTCCATCCGCCACGGGGATGCCACGCTGTCCAGCAGCCCCATGCGGCAGGTGAGGTTCTTCGCCTCGAAATCCGTGAAAAAGACATTCTCTCCTCCGATCACCGCGAGCCGCGCGATGCTCATCCTGCCCTGGTCCCTGGAAAAGCTTTCCAGCATCACATCCTTCCCTCTCAGTGCCTCCTTCATCGAGGCTTCCATCTTCTCCGCGAACCTCTCCGTATTCGGCAGACGGATGAGATAGATCCCGGCAACCAACCCCAGCACCACCAGAAACACCAGCGAGCGGAACGCCAGCCGGAGGAAATGATATCCCCCCGCCCCCGTCAGCCCCTTCTTCCCGGACATGGAATACTTCAACTGGAACCAGAACCCCTGGCCGGCGATCCATTGGTTCAGCCGGTCATTGAAATTCTGTATTCTGTCGGGTTCCATAAATGACGCCCCTCCGGGCCACGACGGTTAGATTCAACGGGTCCCATTGATCTTGCGAGCCAATTTTCCCTCGCTCATGGTGCCGTGATCCCGTAACCCTCCCCGCGTGGAAGCCAACGACTACAAAGTCCGCCTGGAAATCTTCGAAGGTCCGCTGGATCTCCTGCTTTATCTGATCAAAAAGGATGAAGTCGACATCCACTCGATCTCCATCGAACGGATCACCCGCCAGTATCTGGACTACATCAACACGTTCAAACTGCTGAACATCGACCTGGCCTCCGAGTTCATCGTCATGGCCGCCAACCTGATGTATCTGAAAAGCCGGACGCTGCTGCCCAGGGTGGACCAGCCCCCGGAAGAGGACGCGGAGGAGGATGATCCCCGCTGGGAACTCATCCGCCAGCTCATCGAATACAAGAAATTCAAGGACGCCGCCGGGTTCCTCAGCCTCCGTGAGATCGAGCAGGAAGGCCGCTTCGCCCACCAGCCGGACGCCCCGGAACTGCCGGTGGAGGACACCGCCCCGCTCGCGGAGGTATCCATCTTCGATCTCATCCGCGCCTTCCAGAACGTACTGAAGCGCTTCGAGGAGTCCCACGACTTCGGCGACATCATCGACGACCGCTACACCGTCGCGGACAAGATCGAGTTCCTGCTGGACCGCTTCCAGCCGGGGCAGGCGCAGCGTTTCGACACCCTCTTCGCATCCGCCACCACCAAGGCGGAGGTCATCGTCATGTTCCTCGCCGTCCTGGAACTCATGAAGCTGAACCAGTTCATGGTCCGGCAGAGCGAGCTGCTGGGAGAGATCGTCGTCGAGCGCAGGACCGTCCAGTCCACCAATGCCCTGGAAGCGGCAGAGACCGGGGCCGACGTGGAATGACGGCACAAAAAAGCCGCTTCCTGCGGGGAAGCGGCGGCTGTTCCAACCTCAGCTCAGGCGGAAGACGATGCGCGCCTTCGTCAGGTCGTAGGGAGACATCTCCATCTTCACCCTGTCACCGACGACGAGGCGGATGAAACGCTTGCGCATCTTACCGGAGATGTGCGCCAGAACCTCATGGCCGCTCTCCAGCTTCACCCGGAACATGGTGCCGGCGAGAACGGAAGAAATCTCCCCCTCGACTTCCACCGCCTTTTCCTCCTCATCCTTGGTGGATCTTTTCGGAGGACCGTAACTACGGCCGCGACCGCGGGATGGACGACGTGACTGGGGACGCTGGGGCATATGGGATGGATTGGGGATGGCACGGCGGGAAAACCGGATTGCCCGTGCCGATGGGCGGGATTCTACCGGATGCACGGGAATGGCACAATCCCAAAGTAGGAGGCAACAGGCGTGGCGGCGATCACCGGTCGCCGGGGCTGTGAGGACATGGATTCCCTTCCACCAAACCTCCCCGGCAGACCAAGCCGGCTTGCAACTCCAGCGCGGCGGGCCTTCCCCGCCTGTTTTCAGAAACGGCGACCGGTGATCGCCGCCACGGTGCGGATACGGCCCAAACGGACGGCTCCTCGCAAGGAATGAACCGGACGCTTGCCAAGCCTGCCGGTTGGGGCCATTTTCCAGTCGTTCCGCCACGCTGTTGTGGCTTACTCCAAAAAAACCGAAGCCGTTTCCTACCATGCCTGAGATCACCGAAAAGGACCTTTCAGCCACTCTCAAACCCCTGTGGCTCAGAGCCCTTACCGCCGTCCAGACCTCCAACCTGACCTACGGGATCAGCCTCCTCCAAGCCATCCTCAAGGATGCCCCCGGTTTCATCGAAGGACGGAAACTCCTGCGCAAGATCGAGGTCCAGCACACCGGCGGCGTCAAAAAGAAAGCCGCGGGGCTTTTCGGCCTGCAGACTGGCGGCGGTTCCAAAGCCGCCGGCCAGGCAAAGAAAGATCCCCTCGCCGCCCTGCCTGTCATCGAGAAGGAACTCGAGGAAGACCCCTACAATGAAGCCTCCAACGACCTGCTCTTCGACACCTGCCTGAAGCTGGAGATGTACGAAACCGCGGCGTTCGCCCTCGAAACCATCCGCAAGGGCCACCCGGAGAACGCGAAACTCCTCCACAAGCTGGCCGACCACTACCTTTCCCGCGACCAGCCGCTCCAAGCGTCCGAAGTCTATGCGGACATCGTGAAGCACCATCCGACCGACTCCGCCGCCATCAAGGGCGCGAAGGACGCCTCCGCGAAGGCTTCCATGCAGAAGCAGAAGTGGGATGAGAACGCGGACATGCGCTCCCTCATGAAGAACGCCGGCCAGACCGAGGAACTGGAAAAAGCCTCCCGAACCGGCCTCACCAAGGAGCAGCTCGAGGAACGCCGCGACCGCATCGTCGAGCGTTACAACACGGACTCCAACAACCTCGCCACCGTGAAGGATCTGGCCTTCGTCTATGAGCAGCTCGAGGACTGGCACAACGCCCACACCTTCTACGGCTGGGCCCACACCCTCAGCAACGGGGACGTCGCCCTGGCCACCAAGGCGACCACCATGAAGGACAAGGCCGCCGAAGCCGACCTCAAGGCCCTGGAGGAAGCCGCGGCGGCGGATCCTTCCAACCCGGAACTCCAGGCCACCCTCGAAGCCCGCAAGGCCGAGCGCATCACCGAACAGGTCGATGAAGCGAAGCGCCGCGTCGAGCAGAACCCGACCGACCCGACCCTGCGCTTCGAACTCGGCCAGGCGCTCTTCCACGCCGGCGACTACAGCGGCGCCATCCCGCAGCTCCAGCAGGCAAAGCGGAACCCGCACATCCAGTCGAAGGTCCTCCTCCTGCTCGGCCGCACCTTCAAGGCGAAGGGCATGTTCGACATGGCCGCCAAGCAGCTCGCCGACGCCCTCGCCGACATGGTGGCGATGGACAACACGAAGAAGGAAGTCCTCTACGAGAAGGGCATCATCCACGACGAGATGGGAGACAAGGAGAACGCCCTCGATTCCTTCAAGCAGATCTACGAGGTGGACTACGGCTACCGCGACGTCGCCCACCGGGTGGAGTCGTCCTACTGATCCCGCACCCGCTCCCATTCATGGAAGGCATCCCCACCCCAGGTGGCGGATGCCTTTTCTTTTTCCGGACACCCGCAACGACGGGGACCGGTGATCGCCGCCACGGTCAATGCCCCAGACCCTTGCGCTGGGCGGCGTGCCACTCGATGAGTTCGTCGGAAAGGGCTTCCTCCGTCTGCCGGATGACCGCGGAGATGTCCGGCAGCGTGGAGACCACGGAGAGCGTTTTCGCCGCCCGGCGGAGCATCTCCGCGAGTTCCCGGTAGCGGACCGCCCGCCGCTGGTAGTCGAAGGCCGCCCCGAACGAGGCCCCCAGGCTGGCGAGCAGCGGAAGCAGGATGGGCAGGAAGAGAAGGAACGTGGGCGATTGGAAAAGGAAGGAGTGCGTCAGCGCGGCGGTTACTTTCACCACACAGGCAGCCCCCACGACCAGCAGGGCGGCGAGCGCGGCGCGGTGGGTCAGAAAATGGAACCAGGCCGAGGGTCTGGATGCTTCAGCGGCCCGGGCGGCGAACCATTCCGCCTGCTCCAGCAACCGGTCATCGAGGTATTTTTTCCGGTAACGATCCAGGATCTCCTTCTGCGTAAGATCGGCATTCCCCTGCTCACGGAGAAAGGCGAGCGACGCGGTGATGGCGAACCTCTTCCACCCCGGCTGGTGGTACTGGATCTCCGGCCGCAGGGGATCGAAAAACACTTGGGAAGTTTCCATCCCCCTCATCAATTCGCGGGCAAAACGGCAATTCAGCCAAATCCTCTGCCCCCCGCCACGGTGGACGCGATGCTCCAGCCACCAGCCGCCGAACACGAGGATGACCTCGATGAAGGCGACCACGGCGAGGAGGACCAGTACATGGTCCGAAAGCGCACCGGCTTTCCCGGTTTTCAGCACGTAGTAATACGAAGCCGCCGCAGCCGCGAGGATGGTGGCGAGCGCGTGCGCGCTGATCGCCAGGGCGGTGGCCATGCGGAACCAGCGGGAAGACCGGTGGGCCGCGTTGCTCAGGCAGCGGGCCAACGCCGCGAAGGTAAGGGGACCAGCACCGCACTCGATGTGGGAGGAAAGCTGCCGGAACGGCTTGAGGGTTCCGCAGCCGGGATCGGCGAAAGCCGCCGGAATAACCGGCAGGGTGGCGGCCGGTTCCGCCGGGTTGAGATTGAGCGCGGGAATCCCCAGCGCCTTGGCGAGTTCGAGCAGATGGGTGGTGCCGGCGATGGACTTCGACGGAGCCAGCGTGGACAGCGTGACGAGGAGATCCGCGGATTCCAGGATTCGGGTGTTCGCCTCTGCATAGCATTCCGGGGAGGTGGCGGACACCGAGCCGATGCGGAGCGTATGGCGGGCGTCCGCGGCGATGGTTTCCAGGATCACCTCCGCCCGTGGGATCCAATGTTCCAACCCGCCGAAGGTCCCCATGAACGCGGGAGCCGTCATCGGCAGGACGATGTGGAGCGGCATGCCAAGGGAAAGCGCCGCCTCGCACGCGATGATGTCCCCACCCGCCGCGAGGCTGGCGACGAGGTGGATTTCCCCGTTCACGAGAGCGGCACGCCCGCGCAGGGCGGTGAAGCACTCCAGGAGACGCTCCGTGGTCGCGGCGAGATCCTCCTCCCTCCTGCCGGGAGAGTCGCTCGGACGATGACCGGAAAAGGCAATGAGGAAGACGGGAGGGATCATTGTCGGGGGAAATTTCCTACTCGGGATACCAGGAGCTTTTACCGTTTTTCTCGCGTGGCGCCACAGTGGAGAAATCAATTTTGTCCGGTTTCACGTTCGCGAATCAATCTGGAGATTCCATGGCAGCGGGTTGAGGAGAGGTCCACGCGAACCGGAGTTGGATTGCTGATGGTGGACCGCCCCCGCCGAATTTCTCACTAAATTCGCTACGGGCGGACCCGGCAGTCGCGACCCTTACCTCAACGTCCGGCCTCATCGGCCGGCTCATCGCCCACCAGCCAGTCATGGGCAAGCACCCGCTTGATGACGAACTGCCGGCTGTCCGCGCCTTCCGCTTTTTCAAGCGCGACCGTCACCCGCGCCATCTTCCTGATGTCGAGCAGCGACCGGATCGCCAGATCCTGCGGGCTGTCTTTCTTGCAGTAACCGAAAAGCAGCCGGTCCACATCCGGCGAGGCCACTCCATAGCAGACCCAACCATCGCTTTCGCTGAACGGACCATTGAAATACTGGTCCCTCTCCACATACACCCGGACGACGGCACTCTCCGCCGGCCCGGTGAGCAGGTCATCCCATGAAGGCGTCGCCATTCTGGAGAATGCGGGGAAATCCATCTTCCATTGCCCGCTGCCATCCGGCGCGAACAACGCGATGCGGTTCCCCTTTTCCCCGTCTTTTTCGAAGGAAACCACCACCCCCACCAAGTCCTCCCGCGGGCTGTCCAGACGCGCCATCAGATCATACCCGGTGATCGTCCCTTCCCGTTCCTGGAGGCCCTGCAAAAATCCCCCCACTTCCGACGCAGGCACCGGTCCCGGATCGATCACGGCAAGGATGTCCTCTTCGGCCCTGGCCGCCAGTGCCTTGGTCGCCAGTGCCACGGCTTCCGCCTCACCCATCTTCTTCTTTTCGGCGGGCTCCTCGATGCGGATGTATTCGGTGGTCGTCCTTCCGGTGTCCGTCGTATCGTTCCTCCGGTCGCTTTCCGACTTGAGCCAGATGCCCACGGAAATGGCGATCACCACGATGCCACCGGCACCCAGCAGCATGGTCCAGATCATCATCGCGGACCTCGCCCGCTTGTGATCTTTCTCGTGGGAGTACCGATCCTCGCTGGACGCCCGGCGACGGCGGCGCCCGCCCGTTGCGGATCGTTCCGCGGGATCACCGGGTTCCGGAAGCGGAACGCCGCCCGCCCGGTGGAATCCACCCAGGCCGGGATCTTCACCCCGCGTGCGCTTGCCACCGGCACCGACGTCCCTGGATATGCCTTTGTCTTTCATGTGGAACCTGCGGGAAGGCCGGATAATGGATCAGCGGGGATAGACCGTGATCCGCGTCTTTTCATACCGGTCATCCGGCCGGAACAGCCAGCCGGGGTTCCGGTCAACCACTTCGTAACCGGTCAGCATGAACTCCTGGAGGAACTGGTTGCTGTTCGGGTCATACGCCTCGTTGCCGGTGAAGTGGCCACGGATGCGGTATTCGTAGTTGTTGTCAAAGGCGTACCGCTGTCCCGCGGGACCGGCCTCCGGCAGGCGGTCGGGATTTTTCATCCGGTCCTCGCGGAAGATGACCAGCTTCGCCTTGCTCCACGGTTGCCGGGGCTTCCTCAGGTAGCCCCAGAAGCGGGTCTTCTCGACGAAATAACGGCGGCCATAGTAGAAGTCGCCGGTGGCTTCGTTCGCGATCCTGGCGTTGCGCTCCTCCACCGTGGGGCCGCCCATGTTGCCCGTGCCCATCTTCCCGGATCCGGCGCACTGCGTCAGGACGAAACATCCCGCCGCGACCGCGAAAGCGCGTATCAACTGATTCAGCATGGGTCGCAGGCTAGCCCTCCCCCCTCCGGCCCCGCAAGCCCGGACCGGTGGCGATTTCGATTTCATCTCTTGGCATCCGCCGCGGTCCGCTTGAAACTCCCCGCATGCCACGCATCCTCATCACCGCCGGAGATCCGGCCGGCATCGGCCCGGAAGTGATCGGCAAGGCGCTCTCCTCCGGAAAGCTCCCGGCCGGGTTCGACTATGAGGTCCTGGGCGACACCGGGGCGGGCACCCCCGGAAAGCCGGACCGCCGCTCCGCGGAGGCCGCCATGGCCGGGCTGGAGGAAGCCGCCGCCCGCCTCAAGGCCGGCACCGGAGACGCGGTGGTGACCGCCCCGGTCTCCAAGGAAGCGCTCCAATCCGTGGGTTTCACCTTTCCCGGCCAGACGGAATTTTTCGCGGATGCCTTCGGCGTGGAGGACTTCGGCATGCTCCTGACCGGGGAGCGCCTGACCGTGGGCCTGGCCACCATCCATGAACCGCTCAAGTCCATCCCCACGCTCCTCACCGCGGAAAAGATCATCCGCATTTCCCGCCTGACCGCCGCCTTCCTTTCCCGCCGCGGCATCAACCTGCCACGCATCGCCGTGGCCGGACTCAATCCCCATGCCGGTGAGAACGGTGCCTTCGGTAACGAGGAAAGGACGATCATTTCCCCCGCGCTCGATGTCCTCCGCGGGGACGGCAACGCACAATACACCGGCCCCGCCGTCCCGGACGCCATCTTCCGCGAGGCGGCCATGGGTGCCCATGACGCGGTCATCGCCATGTACCATGACCAGGGACTCATCCCGCTGAAGCTCCTCGATTTCGACACCGCCGTGAACGTCACGCTCGGCCTGCCGAAACCGCGGACCAGCCCGGACCACGGCACCGCCTATGGCATCGCCGGGAAGAACATCGCGGATCCGTCGTCAATGATCGCCGCCATCCGCCTGGCCTGCGAACTGGCGGGTTGAGCGTCGCCTTTCATCCTGAAAAGGAAAGTTGGGAGTGCAGGGTTGGGCAGCGCAGGCTGCTCCAGACCAACTCTCAACCCTCAACTCTCAACTTTCTTTCACCCACCGGCCGGTTTCGATGCCCCGCCGCGGTAAAAGACCGCGAAGCCGGTGAAGCACACCGCGATCATCGCGGTGAGAACACCCCAGAACTCCATCCATCCGTCCCCGGAGCCATCCACCAGCAGGCTCCGCAGGCCACCGCAGATCCATGCACCCACACAGGGGCCGAGACCTCCGGAAACGAAAGCCAGCAGGCCCTGCGCCTGCCCCCTCATGCCCGCATCCACCCTGCGGTCCAGGAACACCTGCGCGGTGATGAAATAAAGCGTGTAGCAGACCCCGTGGAGGGCCACCCCTCCCAGGTGCCACGCCCAGACGCCCGTGTGACCGGCCCACGCGCTCATCCCGTATCTCAGCACCGAAAGCCCCATCGCCCACAGCAGGATGGTCTTGATCCGGAAGCGGATCATCAGCACGCCCACGAACAGCATGGCCACCAGCTCCGTCACCTGCCCCATGGTCATCGTCGCGGTCGGCCGGGCATCTCCCAGCCAGCGGAACATTTCCGCCCCATACATGTAGAATGCCGCCAGCGGGATGGAGAACAGCGTGGTGACCACGAAGAACACCAGATGGTCCCGCTGCTTCAGCAGGCCGAACGCATCAAAACCCAGCAGGCTTTTCCAGGACACCCCCTTCCCCAACGGCGGCGTGAACGGCAGCAGGCAGCCGATGGCCGCGGTGAGCACCCGCGCCACGGTCGCCGCATAGCCGGCGTCCACGCTCATGTCCGCGTGCAGCACGTAACTGCCGATCGCACCACCGGCCATCCAGCCGATGGTCGCCGCCATCCTCACCAACGGGTAGTCCCTTTCCCCGTGTTTCAGGTGGGTCAGGGAGATCACCGCCAGCAGGCTCCACATCGGCCCGGAGCAGAGCGAGTACGCGCCCAGCAGGAAGATGAACCACCACGGGTTCCACCCCAGGTCCAGGCTCCGGAACGCGGAGAACAGGAACACCGCGCCGATCATCCCGCTCCATGCGAACAACCGGTTCGCCGCCATCCGCTGGTCCGCCAGAGCCCCGCCGATCAATGGTGAGACCAGCGCGCACAGCGGTGGCACCATGAATGCCAGCGCGACCCACTGGGAGATGCCCAGTTCCCGGAAGATGTTCGTAAGCGAGGGGATCCAGAATCCCGACGTCATCCCATGGAAAAAGAACGCGAACCACAGCACGGCAAAGCCCCCACCGCCCGGTTGCCGCTGTTCAAGTTGCTCCTTCCCCACGGCACGAACTCAATCTCCCGGCGGTGGTCATATCCAGCGGATTCCATGCGCCCGGCGGAAGAGGATGAAATATTCCGCTCTTTTGCGCTTGCGGAGCTCCGCCGATTTTACATTGTTCTTTGGAACACTGTTCAAACACTCCCATGCCGAACCAACTCACCTCCCGCCAGCAAGAGATCCTGGAATATCTCCGAAATGCCCAAAGGCGGACCGGCGTGATGCCGTCCACCAGGGAGATCCAGCACTTCTTCAATTTCGCCAGCCAGACCGCGGCGATGAGCCACCTCCGCGCACTGGAGCGCAAGGGCGTGATCCAGCGCCTTCCGGGAAAAGCGCGCGCCGTCATCTTTCCGGAGGAGCTGGACCGCGCGGAGATCATCGATATCCCCATCTACGGCAGCATCGCCGCCGGCATGTCCCAGGATGCGGAGCCGGAGCGCGAAGGATGCGTCTCCATCGACATCACCTCCATCGGCATTCCCCGGCACGCCCGCACTTTCGCCCTGAAGGTCCGCGGTGACTCCATGATCGACGCCCACATCTGCCATGGTGACACCGTCATCCTCGAGTTCCGCGAGCCGCGCAAGGGAGACATCGTCGCCGCCCTCATCGACGGTGAGACCACGTTGAAACGCTACGTCATCGAGAAAGGCCGGCCCTTCCTGCGGGCGGAAAATGTGGACTACCCGGACCTCATCCCCGCCCGTGAACTGATCATCCAGGGAGTCTTGGTCGCGCTGCTCCGGCATGCTGCCTGAGGAGAAATTCACGGTTGTTGACTCGCATTCCATGGTTTGTTAGCTTTTCCAAAGCAAACTGTGGTTCCCTCCCTCACGTTCTTCTGTCCCGCCTGTAGATCGCGGCTCACGGTACCCCTCAGCATGGCCGGGGTGCGCGGGCCGTGTCCCATCTGCTCGAGCTTCATCGAGGCTCCACAGCCGCCGATCTCCTCATTACCGGTACAGGCCGTCCAGCAACCTCACCACGCGCCACCCGCGCAGCAAGTGCCACAGCAGTACGCGCCGCCAGCCCAACCGGCTCCGCAGCAGTACTCCACTCCGGCACAGCAGGCACCCCAATATCACACGCCGCCCGCGCAGCCAGCGCCGCAGCAGCAGGCACCACAGTACTACGCCCCGCCGGCGCAACCAGCTCCCCAGCAGTACGCGCCACCGCAGCAGCAGGCGCCACAGTACTACGCCCCCCCTCCCGCGCAGACTCCCCAATACGCCCCTCCGGCACAGCCACCACAGGAAGCGCCGCCTTCCTATCATCCCCAGCAAGGGACAATCCCGCCTCCGAGGAACTCCTCCGCCGGACCCACGGTCGTCAAGATGGAGCCACGGGGCAACCGCCTGCGGAGTTCGGACCAACCGGAGATTGTCGCCCGCCCCATCAGCGAGCGCCAGTCCGCCGCGCAGCCGCGTGCGGAAGGCCGGGACTACCGCCCGTCGCCAACCCGGTCCAGGATCACTCCACGGATCCTGATCAGCGGAGCCGCGCTCCTGCTGATGGTTGGCGTCTCCGTAGGATTGATCCTTTTCTCCCGGGAAGATCCCGCGGCGATCGCCGCTCCGGTCATCCCGTCGAAGCCCCACGCCGACAAGCCCGCGCCGGAGCCACCCACACCTGCCGATCTTCCCGGACCTGACCGCACCACCAACCCGACGGGGGCAGCGACGCCTTCAGGCCCGGCCACGCCGGTGGCACCGGAGGCACCCCATCCTGGCACCGCCGCGATGGCTGTGGTGGAGAAATTCCTCGCCGCGTCGAACCTGGATGCCCGCCTGCCTCTCATCGAGACGCACACCCCGGCCGCCGCCCTCCAGGAATCCATCCTGACCAAACCCTTCCCTTCCAACCCGTCCGTGGCTCCGGAAGTCCAGGAGACGAATCCGGATGGATCCATGGATTTCTACTACGCCGTGGATTTCAAGGACGCCTCCGGGAAAGCACATCCCGAGCTGCTGCTGGTCCGCACGGCCGAAGGCGGCACGCCCAAAGTCATCGTCGATCCGTTCCTGGACAGCTTCGGAGGACGCCTGGAGACCTTCGCAGGCCAGCCATCGGAGGAAATCCGCTCCTTCCAGTTGGTCGTCTCCGCCGTTGCCCAGACCACCGCGGACCGCAACGTGCCCAACCACGAGAACAAGCTCCGACTGAAGCTGCTGCCGCGCGACAATGAGAAGGAGATCAGCAGCGCCTACTTCACCAAAGGCTCGAAACTCGGCCAGATGCTGGTGACGGAAGGCTCCGGCTTCCGCTACGGACAGGCGCGCACCGCAAAGGTGACGCTCCGCTGGAACAAGGAGGAGGATCCCATGAACCCCTACCTGGAAGTGACCGACATCAAGGAGTTCCGCTGGAATCCTTGATCCGGCCCGCCTCTTTCAACGCCTGCCAGCCGCCACGCAGGGCCTTCACGTCGAAGTCCGCGTCCAGCTTGCGGATCTTTTCCGCCACCTGCTGGCTCACGCCGCAGTCTTCGTTCGAGCAATAGACGACCGCCTTCGGGTTTTCGAAAAGCTTCTGCATCGCCTCCGCTTCAAAGGCGGCGGCGTCTTCCGCTCCGTCCAGGTTCCACAGGATGGATCCGGGCAGACCATTCGCCTGCCAGTCCTTCCTTGGCCGTGCGTCGATCCAGACGACCGGCTCCCGCACCTGCTCCAGGCAGATCTCCCCCGGCTTCAGCGTCGCGGGATCACACACCAGCGCTTTGCCCGGCGGGCCTTTCACCAGATAAGTGCCTCCGGCGGCGGCCGCCGCCACTCCCACCACCACCAGCAACTGGACCGCGGTGTTCATTTCGCGACGGGGGCGCTCACCACGGCGAAGACCTGCTGCGTCCGGTGGTTCGGAACCTCGCAGTCCGTCTCCACCCGGAAGACGGCGAGCGCCTTGCTGTTCACATTTTTCGGCGTGATCACCAGTTCATAGCTGCGTCCATCCTCAATGGTCTTCAGCTCCTGGTCGAAATTTTCCGTGGAAGGCGTGACGGACTTGATGTGGATCGGCTTGTCGCCGTGCATCTGGAACTTGATGGTCTTCGGTTCCGTCTCCTGGCCCACCTGCCACTTCAGCGTCTTCGGCTCCATCTCGACGAGGATCGGGATGTCCACCTTCATCGTGAGCCGTTGGGACGGTGCGTCCTTCGCATCTCCGTCCACCCAGATGGAAGCACCTTTCTCCACCTTGCCGACTGCGGCGCCGATGTCGAAATTCAACCGGATCACGCCGGACTCACCCGGTTCATAGGCCGTCTTTCCGCCCGAAATCTCAATGGAGGTGCAGGAACAGTCACCGAGCGTTTCCTTCACCACCACGGTCTTGTCCGTTTCATTGGTGAAAGGGAAATCCACCTTCACCTTCGTCTCACCCGGACCGGGTGCCAGCTCCTTCACCGGCTCCGGGAACGTGAGCTTTCCCGCGAAAGCCATCCCCGCAACGCCCAGCCAGACCACCATCGCACTTTTCATGGACATACTTTGCGCGGCTTTTCTCAGGACGCAAGCGATACTGCGATGATCAGCCGCCCCCCGCGCCATTCCGGTCCCAGGATGAAAAGCGGTGTGCTCCCGCCCAGCAGCGCGTCCGTCTTCAGGATCTTCTTCCGGGAGATCCAGATCTCCAGATCCAGCCGCGCGGAATCCGTCGTCGGGCGGCTGCGCGCCTCGAACCGCACCAGAATCTCGTCCGATGGCCTGAGCGGCTGCGCCCAGTTCTCATAGCTACGGAAAAGCGGCTGCTGGTCGCCGCCCAGCAGCAGGAAATGTTTGAAATCAAGGTTCGGCGCACCCCGCAGTTGCTTCTCCACCTCTCCCTCCACGGCATTGAAACGCGGGCCTGCCACCGATGGGTCGCCTTTGGTCCCGTAATAGACCTTCACGTTGACCTTGCCGATCGCCTCCTTGCCGGGATCATCCTGCGCACCTGCCATGCCCGCAGAAAGCGGCAGCAGCCCCAGGAGGAGACGGAGACCTTGGCGGCGGTTCATCGGGAAATTTTCGTTGGCCCCGGCGTTTCCGCACCGGCGGTGGAATCCGATTCCTTCGCGTGCTGGATCATCGCCGTTTCCGTGAAATCCATCGAGTCCGGGATGGCGCTCACCCCCTTCAGCAGGATGACCGTGGAAGATCCCGTTCCTTTGACCCACTGCGCGTCCACACCCTGCTCGGGGGTGTACCACACCGGGGATGATCCTTCATCGCCATCTTTCACCAGGGTGGAGCCACCCTCGGAATGGGTCTTCGTCCCGACCCAGAAGGCCAGCGCCATGCCGGCGAATGCCGTGGCAGGGAAAAGCCAGCGCCAGAACGATGGCCGCGCCGCCGGAGCAATCTGCTCCGGCGTGGACTGCATGGCGCGGATTTCCTTCGTGATCCGGCTGTTGAAAAAGTCCGGATACGGAGGTTCCTCCACGGCGGGCAGGGCCGCGGCCATGGTTTTCCGCCAGGCGCGGACCTCCTCCCGCGCCGCGATCTGATCGGGCTGGGTCAGCGCCCACGACTCCACCTTGGCGAGATCCTCGCCTTCGAGTTCGTCGTCCAGCCACAGGGCCAAAAGCACTTCATCGGGAGTTGTATTCATCTTTGAGGAGGGCTTGGAGTTTTTGACGGGCATAGAAAAGGCGGCTCATCACCGTCCCGAGAGTGCAGTCCATCGCGTCCGCAATCTCTTTATACGAAAGTCCCTGGACGTCTTTCAAAATAACGACTTCCCGGTGTTCCGCGGATATTTTGCCGAGCGCGGCCTCGATCTTCGCACGGAGCTCACCGTGGGCCATCGACTCGTCCGGAGCCTCGGTCACGCCGGGTGTCGCCACCGCCGCCGGGTCGATCCGGTCGCGGTTGAAGATTTCATCATTCAGCTCGCCCGCGCTCTCGATCTTCCGCTTCCGCGTGAAGTCATAGACCACGTTGTGGGCGATCCGGTAAAGCCATGTGGAGAAGCGCGCCTTCGCCTCGAAGCGGGGCAGAGCCTGCCATGCCTTGATGAAGACCTCCTGGGAGAGGTCCCACGCGTCGGCTTCCTGGTGGATCATGTTGCGGATCATGGCGAAGATTTTCCCCCGGTGGCGGGTGATCAGGGCGTCATACGACTTGAGGTCGCCACCCTGGGCTCTGGCGACCAGCCGGAAGTCCTCGTCCGGGTCGTTCAGCTCGGAATCGACGGGGCCGGACAGCTCCTTCGCATTCTTCGACGGATCCCCTGACGGTTTATTCATGATTCACGGAAAAATCTTCACCCCTTCACCTTCTCTTCAGGTTCAGCCGGTCACGGCCCATACCTTGTGCCGACAACGGGTGGTGCGCAATTCAAGAATCTCCGGGGTTGCCATCAAACAGATCGACCGTTCCGTCATGGGCGGGAGATACGGGCGAGCTCCTGCGGAGTGAGCCGGAGGCGGGTGGCAGCATCGGTGAAATAACGGCTGGTGGCTTCATCCATCCCTCCCGGTAACCCGGATGGCCGTCTCGCCGCATCCGGATGGGCGAAAGGGTCGCTTGGATCCGCACCCTGCCGGTAGGCGGTGGCGAGATGGCCGAGCATCTCCTCCCGCGGAAGGGCGGCGAGGATGGCGAAGGACTTTTCGTGGACACCTTTCTGGCTGATCTGCCGCAGGAGGCTGGCGATGAGGGGCAGGCGGTCTGCGGGCGGGAGGCGGGTGGCAAGGGCGGTGGCGGCTCCCACGGAGATGCCCGCGCGTTCCAGCCGGAACTCGAGCAGGCACCGGCCACGCTGCTCCGGAGACAACTCACCCAGCCGGGCAATGGCGGTGGCAACCCCTTCGTCCGTGCCGTCCCGCAGGAGAGTGGCGTGGAACAGGATGGGAAAGAGATGCTCCAAGGAGCCGGAAGCGTATTCTCCGGAGCTGTGCCGTTTTTTCAATGCGGCCCACGCTGAGTCCGGATCGCGGAGAGCCCAATGGGCGAAGGGGCCGGAGGGATCGGCCTTTTTCTCGAGGATTCCGAAAAGGCCCGCGAAGTCGAAGCCCTCCGGAAAGTCGATGGTGGGGAACTGTCCGGAGTCCGACAACGGCTCCGAAAGGAGGCGGGCGATGTCTTCCATGTTTCCGCGTTCCATGGCTCCACGGAGGGCCACATCGTGGAAGTCCCACACCTTTTTCGCTCCGGGTTCCGCCTGGAAACGATCCAGCCATGATTTTGCCAGGAGCGGTTGGTCCCGGGCGGCTGCGAGAATGACGGCCCTCAGGACGGCCTCGCGCAGACTTTCCGGGGAGAGGCTTTCCGCCCAGGCGTGGGCGGCGTCACCGTCGCGATGGTAGAGTTCCGCCGCCGCGAGGCGGATCGCTTCATGGCGTGCCTGGAAATCGTCAGGGACCGGACCGGACGACAAGCTTGCACCCAGCGTGGTGATCATCTCGCGCAGCGCGGGAGTGGACATGCGGGAAATCTGGCCGCTCTCCACGGCATCTCCGGCGGAAAGTCCGGCAGCGATGCGGCGCAGGGCGGCGAGGTCATGCGCGGTGCCGGGCACGGAGGAAGCCGGAACAGGCCGGCCCGGCCGGGCCGGGGGCAGGGTGGAGGCAGCGGCGGGTCCATCTCCCCCACCACCGGATGCGGCACCGGTCTGGAGGTACCGGCCGAGCAGGACAGTGGCGGCACCCAGCACGGACAGCAGCAGGAAATGGAGGCGGGCGTTTTTCATGGATCCTCCCCTTCCTTTTTCCGCTGTGACTTCAGGCGGGTGAGGATGGCCTCCGCACGGACATCATCCGCACCCCAGGAGCGGAGCTTTCCACGGAGGACCGCTTCCTCCCCCTGCACGGTGTCCATGTAAAACCCCTCCTCCTGCGCCATTGCCTCCAGGTTTTCCAGGAAGCGCAGGCGCTCGCCGGGGTCCGGCAGGCCGGACACGAGGTCCAGGGTATCACTATATTTCCCGTAGAAGATGCCCTGCACGGCGTGGCGGAGGATTTCCTGATGGACGGGGGTTCCGCTGGAAGCCTGCAGCAGGCGGCGGGAGAAGCCCGGATCCTGCGTCCATGAGCGGAGGCGGCCACCCAGATACTCCGCCCGCTGGGCGGGCTGAAGGGCGGACAGCTTCCCGCTGAACCATGTGGACGTTCCATCGGTGAAGTCCCACGGATTTTCCGCCATCTGAAGGACCTTGGCGCCATGGTTCTCAAGCAACCACTGGAAGACCGCGTCACGGTCCTGCTCCTTCCATGCGCGGAGGGCGGCACCCTGCGCTCCCCCACCCTGAGGTATGAAGTTCACCTCCGGTGAGGAAAGGAAGCCGGGAAAGTCAAACCCCTGGGGGAACGAGACGGCGGCGATGACGCCCGCATTGACGGCATAAATGGTTTCAAAACCGCCGCTGTAACCCTCTTCCTTCAGCCCGCGCATGAAGGCGAGCATGTGCTCCGACCCACGGGCGGCGGCGGCGCTGAGGTTGATGTTGAGGATGTGCTGGTCCCGCCCGGTGGAGAGGCCGCGGTTCTCCCGGATGAAGCGGAGGCCTTCCTCCGGGCGGTCCGCGGGCCAGTTCCAGAGAAGGGTGGCGGAAAGCGCGTTCTGGCGGTCCTGCGGGAGCGCCGCGAACCATGCGGACGCCGCGGCGAAGTCCCGCCCGATGAGCTGGCGGAAAAGATTGTGGGTCACCCCCGCGGAATGCCCTGCACCAAGCATCAGCTCGGGATGGAGCATGCTCTCATCCAGCGCGGTGCGGATCTCCCCATCCGTCCAATCCGCCAGCACAAGCATGAGCGGATCCTTACCCGGCTCGCCGGGCTTTCCCAACCGCTGGCTGAGGGAGTGCACGAGATCCTCCACCGTTCCGGGCCTGCCCGCGTCCTCGCGGTGACCGGAGCGGTGGCTGGCATTCCCCTCTGAGGTCGCCACATCCACCGGCGGTGCGGTCGCCCAACCGGCAACGAGGCCGAACAACGGCACAGCCAGGTAAAGGACGGGAAGATATTTCATCGCCGGAGAGACCCGGAATAGGCCGCTGATGATTGATGAATGGAACCCCGGGAAGAGGCGAGCCATTCCTTTTGCCGACAACGGGTGGTGCGCAATTCAAGAATCGCGGCCGATGTGGCACAGGCATGAATGCCGGGTCAATCTAGCTGGCGCGCAGAATGCCGGCCCACTCCAAATACCGGAGATAAAGCTCCTGATAGCGTTCCGAGCGCTCCTTGTCCGGGCTGAACACCCTCCCGGCACCCGGCCTGCCCATTGCAAGGATGGCTTCCTCCGGCGTGGGGAAAGCACCGGCCGCCAGCGCGCCGAGGATCGCCGCTCCCAACGCGGGCCCCTGCGTGCAGGGGTGGACGCTGATGCTTTTTTCCAGCACATCCGCATAGATCCCCACCAGCGAAGGATTGTGGTGGGGCAGTCCTCCCGTCGCCACGAAACGTTCCACCGGCACGCCGCTTTCCTCCAGCATGCCGACGATCCATTTCACACCGAATGCGGACGCCTCCATCAGCGCCTTGTAAAGATGGGCCGGTCCGTGGTTCAGCCCCAGCCCGCCGAACATGCCCCGCAGGCTGGCATCCATCAGCGGGGTGCGGCAGCCGTTCATCCAGTCCACGCAGAACACACCGTCCGCTCCCGGCGGCAGCAGATCCGCCTCCGCCGCCATCGCGCGGAAATCCGCCTGCCCGGTCAACTTCCGCAGCCACTCGAACGCGTCACCCACCGCAGCCTGCCCCGTTTCATAACCGTGGAAGCCGGGAAGGATGCCGTCCTTCACGATGCCCGCCACGCCGGGCACGTCCGTCATGCGGGTGCTGTTCAGCATGTGGCATGAGCTGGTCCCCATGACCATCACCAGCGTCCCCTCCTCCGCCGCCCCGGCTCCGGGAACACCGGCATGGGCATCGATGATCGCGACACTCACCGGAGTGCCTTCAACCAGGCCGAACCGCTGCGCCCACTCCGCGCACAGTCCGCCGGCCCGGGTGCCGGGTGCCATCAGGCGTCCCGGCAGCTTTCCCAGCACGGAGGAAAAACCCGGCCTCACTTCCTCGAAAAACTCCGCGGACGGATAGCCGTCCTCCGCGCTCCACATCCCTTTGTACCCCGCCTGGCAGGTGGAGCGTGGCATGGACGCCGCGTCCCCTCCCACCAGCCGCCACACCAGCCAGTCACCCGCCTCCAGCCAGACCTCCGCCGCATCATACGCGTCCGGCTCCTTGTCGAAGGTCTCCAGGATCTTGGGAAACAGCCACTCGATCCCGATCTCGCCACCATAGCGTGTGAGAAAGCCTTCGCCGCGCTCCCGCGCCACCGCGTTGATCCTCGCCGTCTGCTCCCCCGCGCCGTGGTGTTTCCACAGCTTCGGCCACGCCTGTGCGGTCCGTGAAAATTTCTCCGTCAGGCACAGCGGCGTGCCGTCCGCCAGTACGGGAAGCATCGTACAACTGGTGAAATCCACCCCGATGCCGACGATCTCCACCGCCCCGCACGCCGCCAGCGCGCCACGGACCGCTTCCACCACCGACTCCTCCCAGTCGCCCGGATGTTGCAGCGCGTGTTCCGGCGGCAGCTTCCCACCTCCACCCGGCAGGGCGTCCGTGATCTGTCCGTGCCGGTAGGCGGAGGCCGCCGTCGCGAGTTCCATCCCGTCCAGCCCGACGACCAGCGCGCGGACCGACTCAGTCCCGAAATCCAGACCGATGGCCGCTTTCATCACAGACCGTATTTTGAAATAAGTTCCTCCATCCGCCCGCGGATGACCTCCCGCTCCCGTTCATGGAAATGCTCGAACGGATGCGCCATCACATCGCCGCAGATGCCGCGCAGGCTCAGCGCGCACTTCAGGCCCTTCAGCATCGAACTCGCATGGCTGCCCACGGAGTAAAGCTCCGCCGCGACCTCGTTGACGATGGCGTTCAGTTCGTCCGACTTTTCCACATCGCCCCGCGCGGCGGCATCGTAGTTCGCCACGTAGAGTGCGGGGAAAAGGTTGGCCCCACCATTCACCCCGCCCTGTCCGCCCATGGCGACGGCCCGGGCCGTCAGTTCCTCCGGCCCCATCATCACGGACCAGCCTTCCTTTTTCCGCCCCAGCTCCACCAGCTTGCCGAAGTAGTCCAGATCCCCGGAGCTGTCCTTGATGCCGATGATGCCCTCGACATCCATCAGCCTCTCCACCGTCTCCGGCTGGATGACCACCTTCGTCATGGCCGGCATGTTGTAGAGATGCAGCGGCACGGGCAGCGCCGCCGCCAGCTCCGCGTAGTAGTCATACAGCTCCGGCTGCCCCGTGCGGAAATAGTACGGCGTGCTGGCCACCACCGCGTCCGCGCCGTGGTCCGCCGCGTGGTTCGCCAGCTCCACGCTTTCCTCGAACACGGTATCCGTCACACACACCAGCACCGGCAGCCGTCCGCCCACCAGGCGGCACGTTTCCTCCACCACCTCCCGCCTCAGGCGGTGGCTCAGGCTCGGTCCCTCCCCCGTCGTCCCCAGCAGGAACAGCGCGTGGACACCGCCGCCGATCAGGTGCTCCACCAGTCTCCCCAATCCCTCCCGGTCCAGTACATCAGGCGCGGAAAGTGGCGTTACCAGCGGGGGGACGACCCCCCGGACCGAAGACAAAATGGCTGAACCGGAAGCGGACATGACTTCCGGTAAATCAGGAAAATTCCCGCTTGTATATCCAAATATATTCAAATATTCGATTTCCCACACCGTCTTCAGAACCATGTCCTCACCCCTGCCGGAGAAAGTCTATCACGCCATCCGCGAACGCATCATCAGCGGCGAGCTGGAGCCGGGCACGCGGCTGGAGTTCAAGAAAATGAGCGCGGAGCTGGGCGTCAGCACCACCCCCCTGCGGGAGGCGATGAACAAGCTGGCGACCGAGGGACTGGTCGAGCTGCTGCCCCGCCTGGGCGCGCTGGTGAAGCGCATGGACCCGCAGGAAGCCGTCGAATTTTTCGGCGTCCGGGAGGCGGTGGAAAGCTACGCCGCGGAGCGTGCCGCGATGCTCATGAACGACGAGCAGCTCACGGAACTGGGCGACATCCTGGCCGCCATGAAGCGGCTGGTGGAGGACTTCAAGACCCGGCCGGACGAGCCGCTGGCAGAGGCCGCGGAAAAGCGTTTCCTGGATCTGGACCGTGCCTTCCACCTCCACATCATCGACGCCACGGGAAACCGGCGGCTCATCAAGCTGCTGTCCGACACCCAGGTACTGGAGCGGATCTTCCGACCGCACCGCATCGTCCACAACCTTTCCGTCATTGAGGAAGCATGGGCCGCGCACGACGCCATCTTCCGCGCCATCCGCAAGCGCGACCCGGAGAAGGCCCGCGCGGAGATGGGTTCCCACATCCGCAAGAGCCTCGAAAACACCCTCAACGCGAACCGCAAAGCGCGCACCAACTCGTGGCTTTCCTGAAGCCTCCACACCAGCCGAAGCAACCCATTCCATGAAACCCATCCTTCCCCTTTTCCTGCTCGCCTCGCTCGCCACCGCGGACCAGCCGCTGGAGCGCCTCAAATACAACAACCCCGGCCTCGCGGTGGACCTCGGCGTCGGCCTGTGGGCATGGCCGCTGCCGATGGACTTCGACGGCGACGGAGATCTGGACCTCGTCGTGAACTGTTCCGACAAGCCCTACAACGGGGTCTATGTGTTCGAGAACACGAGCGGCGACACGGGCAAGAACCCGATGCCTGTCTTCAAGCCCGCCCGGCGCATCAGCAAGGGCATCGTCAACGTGCAGGTCAGCTACCCGGAGGGAGTCCCCACCGTGCTGACCCCGGGCAAACGCTATCCGGATTTCCTGAAATCCGGGTTGGAATCCCCGGTGAAGATCGACCTGCCGGAAAACGTCCACCACAACAAGGTCAGGGGCAACCACTGGCGGGTGGTGGACTACGACGGCGACGGCGTTCAGGACCTGGCGATCGGTACCGACGACTGGTCGGAATACGGCTGGGACGATGCCTACGATGAACATGGTATCTGGAAGAACGGCAACCTGCGCGGCCACGTCTATGTCGCCCGCAACACCGGCACCAACGAGGCCCCCGTGTATGCGAAGCCGGAGCGCATCCTCATCGACGGCATCCCGCTGGAAACCTTCGGCTGGCCGTGCCCGAGCTTCGTGGATCTGGACGGCGACGGTGATCTCGATCTGGTCTGCGGGGAGTTCCTCGACGGCTTCACCTACTTCCGCAACACCGGCACCCGCACGGAACCCCGCTATGAGAAGGGCCGCCGCCTGCAGACCGACAAGGGCGCCTACCTGAAGATGCACGTCCAGATGATCACCCCCGTGATGATCGACTGGGACAAGGACGGCCACCCGGACATCATCTGCGGTGACGAGGACGGGCGCGTCGCCTTCATCCGCAACACCGGCCGCCATGAGGCGAACGCGCCTGTGTTCGAGGAACCGAAGTTTTTCCAGCAGGAGGCGGAGGACGTGAAATTCGGCGCGCTGGCCACTCCCGTCGGCTTCGACTGGGACGGCGACGGTGACACCGACATTGTTTCCGGGAACACCTCCGGCAACATCGCGTTCTTCGAGAACCTCAGCGGCCCCGGCGTGGAGAAGCCGAAATGGGCGGCACCCGTCCTGCTGGAGTCCGGCGGCAAGCCCATCCACATCCTGGCCGGGGCGAACGGTTCCATCCAGGGACCGTGCGAAGCGAAGTGGGGATACACCACGCTTTCCATCAATGACTGGGACGGCGACGGCCTGCCAGACCTGATCGTGAACTCCATCTGGGGCAAGGTCATCTGGTACCGCAACACCGGCACCCGCACCGCGCCGAAGCTGGATGCGGCGGCACCCGTCGAAGTCGAGTGGGATGGCGCGCAGCCGCACCTGGCCTACGGCTGGCTGCGCCCGGAGGGCAAAGGCCTGCTGACCCAGTGGCGCACCACACCCGTCGCCGTGGACTGGAACAAGGACGGCCTCGTCGATCTGGTGATGATGGACCACGAAGGTTTCCTCGCCTTCTTCGAGCGGAAGGAAAGGGACGGCCGCCGCATCCTGCTGCCACCGCGCCGCGCGTTCATCTGCGAGGACGCGACGCCGGAGGAAAGGAAACGCGCGCACTTTTTCTCCGTGCCCGGTGAGCCGATGCTGCTGCGCTACAAGGGCCGCCAGTCGGCGGGTGGCAGCGGACGCCGGAAGCTCAGCGTGACGGACTGGGACGGCGACGGCGTGCTGGACCTGCTGCTGAACGGAGCGAACGCCGCCTTTGTCCGGCAGACGCGCGCTGCCGATGGCAAGTGGTTCTTCAAGGACGAGGGTCTCGTTTCACCGACCAACATCGAGGGCCACGACGTCAGCCCGACCACGGTGGACTTCAACGGCGACGGCATCCCCGACTTCCTCGGCGGTGCGGAGGACGGCTACTTCTACTATCTGCGGAATCCACGCTCGAAGTGAGCCACCTCCATCCGGACACCCATGAGACTCCTTTCCTTCCTCTTCCTGCTCCTCGCCATGACCCTCTCCGCACAACCCGCCTCCCCGGCGGAAGCACTCGCCGCCGCCGACCAGAAGCGCATCGCCGCCACCATCGCCGTGGATGAAGCGGCGCTCCGGACGGTCCTCTCAGAGGAACTGCACTACGCCCACTCCACCGGCGTCGTCGATGACCGGGAGTCACTCATCGCCAGGCTCACCTCGGGAAAGACGAAGTACCTTTCCTTCGACTACGTGAAACGCGACTTCACCTTCCCTGCTGAAACCGTCGCGCTGATGAGCGGGCACATCCGCATCAAGTCGGAGTCGAAGGGCAAGGGAGTGACGGAAAACACGCTCAGCTTCCTCGCTGTCTGGAAGCTCACTGACAGTGGCTGGAAGTTCCACGCCTGGCAGTCCGCCGTCCTTCCCGCCAACTGATCCTTCCGCTCCCAATGAATCAGCCCCCTCCGTCGTTGGCGCGCTACGCATGGTTCGTCGTCATGCTGCTGTGGCCGGTCGCCCTGCTGAACTACATGGACCGCCAGATGATGGCGGCCATGAAGTTCTCCATCATGGATGACATCCCGTCCATCGGCACGGAGGCGAACTGGGGCCTGCTGCCCGCCGTTTTCAAATGGGTCTATGCCGGGCTGAGTCCCTTCGGCGGCTATCTGGCGGACCGCTTCAGCAAGCGCCACGTCATCGTCGTCAGCCTGGCGGTATGGTCCGCCGTAACCTGGGCGACGGGACACGCGCAGACCTTCGAGCAACTGGTCTGGAGCCGCGCCCTCATGGGCATCAGCGAGGCGTGCTACATCCCCGCCGCGCTCGCCCTCATCGCGGACTACCACAGCGGCCCCACCCGCTCCCGCGCCATCGGCACGCACCAGATGGCCATCTATGCCGGAGTGATGATCGGCGGGTTCAGCGGCTACGCCGCGGACAGCCCGTCGCTGGGCTGGCGCTGGGCGTTCGACGCCGCGGGCATCGCCGGGGTCCTCTATGCACTCCCGCTGTTCTTCCTGCTGAGAAATCCTCCCGCGGTCACCGGACTGAAGGAACGCTCCTCACCCGCCGGCACGCTGGCCTCCCTGCTGCGGAATCCCTTCTTCATCCTGCTGGTCCTCTACTTCACCCTGCCCGCGCTGGCCGGGTGGGTCGTGCGTGACTGGATGCCCGCGATCCTGAAGGACCAGTTCGGCATCGGCCAGGGGCACGCGGGTGTCTCCGCCACGCTCTACGTGAACATCGCCGCGCTCATCGCGGTGGTTCTCGGCGGGGTGTTCGCCGACCGCTGGATGAGACGCAGCGAGCGGGGGCGGATCTATGTTTCCGCCATCGGCGTGGGCCTCATCATCCCCGCCCTGTTCGGCGTGGGGAACGCGGGCACGCTGGGCATCGCCATCGCCTTCCTGGTCCTCTATGGCATCGGCTGGGGGTTCTTTGACTGCAACAACATGCCCATCCTCTGCCAGATCGTCCGGCCGGAGCACCGCGCCACCGCCTACGGCCTGATGAATCTGGTGAGCATCAGTTGCGGCGGCTTCGCCGACTGGGGCTTCGGCGTCATGCGCGACCATCAGATTCCTCTCAATCTCATCTTCTCCGCCTTCGCCGGGCTGTGCGCCCTCTCCGTCGGCCTCGTCCTGCTCATCCGCCCGAAAAGCACGCCATGAAACCCATCCTGCTCGTCGCCAGCGGCGACCTCCGCCTTTCCGCGAACCAAACCTGCTGGCCCGCCCAGCGTGAAATGGAAGCCGCCATCTCCCGCGCCATCGAGGCGGAGGGACGGCAAGTTGTAAGGGCGCATCCCTACGATGAAAAGGAAGGCCATGGCTTCATCTCCAGCCAGAAGCAGGGCATCGGCATCTTCCGCGACATCGACCCGGACGCGCCGCTCATCGTCGCGGAGGCGGTGTGGCAATACTCCCACCACGTGTTGCCGGGCCTGACCACCCACCGCGGCCCCATCCTCACGCTCGCCAACTGGAGCGGCCAGTGGCCGGGGCTGGTCGGCATGCTCAATCTGAACGGCTCGCTCACGAAAGCGGGCGTCACCTTCTCCACCCTCTGGAGCGAGGATTTCACCGACGCGTTCTTTCTCGGCAAGCTCCGCGAGTGGCTCGCCACCGGCACCATCGTCCACGATCTCGGCCACGTCACCGCGGACATCCCCATTCCGCCCGCATCCGCCGCACTCGGTGCCTCGCTGGCGGCGGAACTGAAGCGGGACAAGTCGATCATGGGTATCTTCGACGAGGGCTGCATGGGCATGTTCAACGCCATCATTCCCGACCAGCTCCTCCATTCCTGCGGCGTCTTCAAGGAACGCCTCAGCCAGTCCGCCCTCTACCACGAGACGCTCATCACTCCGGAGGCGGAGGCGGACGAGGTCCTGTCATGGCTGGAAAGCCGTGGCATGACCTTCCATTTCGGCGACGACCACGCCACCCAGCTCACCCGCGCGCAGGTCCTGCTCCAGTGCCGCATGTACATCGCCGCCGTCCGCATGGCGGATGACTTCGGCTGCGAAACCATCGGCATCCAGTACCAGCAGGGACTCAAGGACCTGCTCCCCGCCAGCGATCTGGTGGAAGGGATGCTCAACAACCGCGACCGCCCGCCCGTCACTTCGCGGGACGGTTCACGCGTCCTTTTCGACGGCGAGCCCATCGTCCATTTCAACGAGGTCGATGAATGCGCCGGCCTGGACGGCCTCATCACCCGCCGCGTCCATGACGCTCTCGGCCAGCCGGTCGAGTCCACGCTGCATGACATTCGCTGGGGTGAAGACTTCGGCGGTGACTACGTGTGGGTTTTCCTCATCAGCGGCGCGGCCCCGCCCGCCCACTTCATCGGCGGCTGGGAAGGCGCGGAGGGATTCCGCCAGCCCGCGATGTATTTCCCCAGCGGCGGCAGCACCCTGCGCGGCACCTCCCGTCCGGGCGAGATCGTCTGGTCACGGATCTACGTGGAGGATGAAGCGCTCCACATGGACATCGGCCGCGGGGCGGCGGTGGAACTGCCGCAGGAGGAAGCGGAGCGCCGCTGGCAGCTCACCACTCCGGAGTGGCCGGTCATGCACGCCGTCACCTACGGTGTTTCCCGTGACCAACTCATGGCAAAGCACCGCGCCAACCACATCCAGGTCGCCTACGCCCATGATGCGGAGGCGGCGGACGCCTGTCTCTTCGCGAAAGCCGCCTTCGCCAGGGAGCTGGGCATCCGGGTGAATCTCTGCGGGTCGCTGCGGCGGTAGGTCCATACGGAGCGCGGACTTCAGTCCGCTTGGTTTTGCGGGGAGGGACGTCTCCCGCCAAAGCGGCAGATGACTGCCGCACTCCATGACGCTGTCGCGCTCAGAGAGCATCCCCTACCAGGACATGCCCTCACTTCGGAAAATCCGCGATGCGATAGGAGGAAATCTCGATGTCCTCCTTGTTGGTGCCGTAGATCACCCACAGGCGGCCGTCGTGCTCCATGGCGTCCGAATACTGGAAGCTGCGCGCGTTCTTGAATTTCCCGTCGTAACGCCTCTCCGGCGCATCCTTCCTGAGAATACGGGGACTGCCGTAGCTCCATCCGTCCGCGGAGAATGAGATCGTGAGAGGATCCCGGGATCCGCTGGCCTGCGGATTGTTGATCAGGAAAAACCGGTCGTCCTTCAGCCTGCCCGCGATGTTCTTGCTCACGGCGTCCGGGTAGTTCGTCTTCACCGGCAGGGTCCACGTGTCCCCGTTGTCGAAGCTGATAGAATGATAAAGGCGCTTCGTCTTCCCCTGGTCGCGGATGATCAGGTGCAGGTTTCCATCCGCATCCGCGTAGGAACCGGTCTCGCTCATGCGGTAGTCCGGTGGAAAGGACGGATGCTTCCTCACATCCCATTTCCCCGCCTCGGCCGTGGACCGTGCGGTGTGGAAGTGCGCCTTGTCATCCCGCCACACGAAGAAGTCGCGGCCACCGACCTTGAACGGCGGGAAATAGACCATCGCGTTGTCGCCGAAGACACCTTCGTCCACCCACTTCCCGGCGTCCCAGCGGAAGCGGTGCAGCTTCGCGTTGCCCCAGACCGCGCCTTTCCCCCCGCCCGTGTTCAGGCACCCCAGCCCGTAGAGTTTCCCGTTTTCCTCATAGAGTCCGGAGGCGAGCCAGCGCAGCGGTCCGTCCTCACCGTCCGGGTCCGGGGCCATGGTGCCGGACGCACTCCACACCATGCCGTCCTCACTCGTCGCGTAGCGGATGAACTGGCTGCTGCTGTCCTCATCCTTCCTGCCGGACGACCAGATGGCCCATAACTTCCCGTCATGCCGGGCGATGAACGAGTGGAGGTTGAACTGCCACTGACCTTCCTCAGCCTTGAACACCGTCGAGGTCTCCGCAGGCAGCGCGGGCAGCGTTGCGGGGTTGTCCAGCACGCCGTCCTCCGCCAGCAGTTTCGCCGGATCCCGCTTCTCGGATGCGGGCCACTTCGCGAGATGCTCCCCGTTGCGGAGAAGCGCCTTCACCAGATCCCCTGACGCGATGCCTTTCCCGCCGCCATGCCACACCACCGCACCGGCGGAATGCCGGAGCTTTCCTTCGATCTCCTCCCTCGCGGACTTCTCCGGTGCCACGGCGGGGGCCAGATAGATGGCATCCCATTTTTTCTTCCGCAGGATCTCCTTCCCGTCCGACGAAATCCACTTTCCGAGATCAGCGATGCCTTCCGCACCCTCCCCGGCATATACGGTGATCCTGTCCTCCATCTCCGCTTGCAACGCCTTCGCCGCGTCCATGGAGACGCCATCTCCCAGCAGCAGCACCGACGAGCGGGCGGGCCTCGATTTGTCATCGGGCATCAGCGGCTTGTACTCCGTCTCCGCCATCACCAGCGGGGAGATCGCAAACAAGATCCATATGGAAAGGTTTTTCATGTTGTAGGTCGGGTTACGGGATTCCATCCGCCTCCTTGCGGCAGATATCATTTTATCCATACAGTTACTATGGGACATACCCCCTAGTCCTGAGCCATTCACGGAGAAGCTCCGCCCACCCCACGGTGGCACCCCTGCCCGGCATGCCGTAGCCGTGGCCGCCGGTTTCGAAGAGATGCAACGTCACGGGTACGTTCCTCTCCTTGCAGGCCATGGCGAACCGCAGGCTGTTCCGGCAGTCCACCATGTCGTCCGCCGTGGTCACCAGAAAGACGGGCGGCGTGTTCACGTCCACGGAGTTCTCCGTCGAATACTCCGCCAGCATCTCCGGCGAAGTGTCATTCCCCAGCAGCCTCTCGCGCGAACCCGGATGCGCGATCTCCTGCATGGAGATGACGGGATAGACCAGGATGGCGAAATCCGGCCGGACGTTGAAGGCATCCACCGCATCCTTTCCTTCATACTGAGGAAAGGTATCGGCGGAGCGGGTGGCGGCGAGGCTCGCCAGATGGCCGCCAGCGGAGAAGCCCATCACCCCCACCTTGCCCGGATCGATCCCCCACTCCTGCGCGCGCGAACGCACTGTGCGGATGGCGCGCCTGGCATCCAGCAACGGCACCGGGAATCCGTAGCCCATCTCCGGATGCTCCGACACGCGGTACTTCACCACGATGGCGGTGATGCCCTGCCTCACCAGCCACGCGGCGACATCATGACCCTCCTTCCCGATCACGTTCATCCGGTAACCGCCGCCGGGAAAGACGACCACCGCCGCCCCTGTCCTGCGCGCCGGGTCCGCCGGGTGGACCTGGTATTGGGGGACCTCCACATCGGAAATGGCGCCCCTCTTGTCCTTCGTTTCCGTTCCGGCCGGAGGCTTGGGAGCGCCCGGGGCATCACCCGGCCACAGATTCTCATACCCGCCCTGCGCATGGTTCCCGCACAGCAGCGCCAGCCCGCATAACCAAGCTTTCATTGCAGTTCCTCCTTGCTCTGGTCCCATATCGTCAGGTTCGTGAGATCCCTCTCCCGCCGGGAAAACAGGAAGGCGGCGGCGGTGCAGGAAACCAGCATCACCAGGTTGCCGAGGATCGCGGTGTAATACGGATCGAATGCCCGCGGCAGCACCTTCAGCTGCACCAGCACCGCGTAGCCGGTGAAAGCCATCGTCGCGACGATCCCCGCCATCACCGCGCGGTGGTCCCCCATGCGCGTGAACATGCCGAACAGGAAGGCCCCGGAGATGCCGCCGCCGAACAATGCCGTCACGATGATGGACGCATCCATCAGCGTCTTCGCGTCCATCCGGTGGAACATCCACGCGCCGCCCATCATCAGCAATGTCAGGAAAACCGACGTTACCTTCCCCACCACCAGATAGTGGCCGTCAGTGCGGTCCCTCCGCAGGTACGGACGGTAGATGTCATTCACCCACACCATGCCCGCCGCGCTGATGCAGGTGCCCAGGCTGGACATGGCGGCGGAAAGGGCGGCGGACACCACCAGCCCGCCCATCCCTGCCGGCAGCGCGGTCAGGATGAAGTGCGGCAGGATGTCCTCCGCCTTTCTTTTCCCGGAAAGGATCGCCGTGGAAACCTCATCCGGCCTCGCCTGGAAATACACCCACAGGCAGGTCCCCAGGAACATGAACAGCGCCCAGATGGGCAGCGCGCCCAGCCCCAGCACGACCATGGATTTCCGCGCCTCCCGCGCGGACTTCGCCGCGCACCACCGCTGCACCGTATCCTGGTCGAGTTGTCCCGCGATGTATTGCGAGGCACCGGCCAGAACCAGCATCCACGCCGTCTTTTCCGACATGGAGAATCCCCCGCGCAACGGCTCCAGCACTCCGGACGCGCCCAGGTCACGGAACGATATCTTCCCCGCATCCCACGCCTGGCCCCAGACCTCCGGCAGTCCTCCGGGGACCGCCATCAACACGACCACCACACAACCCACCGCTCCGCACAGCAGCACGACCGTCTGCAGCACCTCCGTCCAGATGACCGCCTCGAACCCGCCCTTCGTCGTGTAAAGCCCCGTCAGCCCCGCGGCGACCACGATGCACCAGCCCACCGGAAGGCCGGACAGGTTCGAAAGAAGGACCGCCAGCAGGTAGGTGATGGTCGCCATCCGCACCAACTGCGCCGCGAGATAGACCGCCGCCGCATAGACCGATACCGGCGCGCCGAAGCGCAGCTTCAGATACTGGTAGGCGGAGTTCACCGTCCCGCGCCGGAAGAACGGCACGAACAGCACCATGGCGACCAGCGCCACCACCGGGAACGCCAGGTTCGGCAGCAACCTCACCCACGCGGTCTTGAAGCTGTCCGCCGGATACGCCACGAAGGTCACCGAGCTGATCGTCGCGCCGATGAAACTGATGCCCACCGCCCATCCGGGGAAATTCCTCCCGCCCAGGTAGTAGCGCTCCGTGCTCCGGTTCCTCCGGGAAACCCAGAGGCCCACGGTGAGCGTGGCCGCGAAATACAACGCGACCACCACCAGATCCACCCACTGCATCCTCATGGCGTTCACAGGCTGGCGGCAGCCACCATCGGGCTGCCGGAAGTATTTCCGGACTCAGGCAGATCACCGGATGCCGGCTCCCAGGGGTATCCGTACTCCGGAGCTTCCGCCATGTAGGGGATGCGGCTGCGCACCCATGCTCCATCCACATCCTGGACGTTGGTTCCATCCGCAGCGGCAGCCGCGGAGGCGATCCCCGCCGCCTCACCGATGCCATGCATCGTCGCCATCACCCGCACCGCCGCCGCCGCCTCATGGGTGGCGGAGAGCGCACGGCAGGCGATCAGCAGGTTCGGGCATTCCAGCGGCACCATGCAGCGGAACGGGACTTCATAGAAATCGTTGGCCGGGGGGCCGTAGCCCGCCAGCACCTTCCCCTTCTGCCCCTCCTGCTGGTGGACGTCCTTCGCACCGGCAGGGTTGTGGATGTCGATGAAGTAGCGGGATCTCGTGATGCCATCCGGGAATTTCCTCGCCTGCACGATGTCCTCCTGGGTCATCATGTATTTCCCCGTGACATGGCGCGTCTCACGCACCCCCACCTGGCAGGCGATCTTCTCGACATAGGACTGGGAGAACCATGGCACCGTCTTCCGCAGCCAGTTCCCCATCAGGTACGCCTGCCTCCGTCCTTCCGTCTCCGCGGTGGAAAGATCCACCACGTTCAGCCCGGAAACCTTGTTGATCCGCGTCATGTTGAAGTGGAGCACCCCGGGACGCGGATAGTCATAAAAGTGGATGAAGTTCCGGTAGGGATACACCAGTTCCCCGGATGCCAGCGCCTTCTGGAAATACGGCTCCACCAGCGCCCTCGCCTTCCGCAGGCTGCCCGTCGCGATCATCTCGCGCTTGTCCACATTCGCCATCCGGAAGCTCACCGTCATCGCCTGCATCAATCCGTCCTCGGGCCGCCCGACGGAAAATCCGCAACCCGCCAGCGCGGCCAGGTCCGCATCCCCGGATGCATCGATGAACTGCCTCCCGGAGATCGTTTCCTCACCGCCTTTCGACAACACGGAGACGCCGGAGATCCTGTTTCCGTCCATCTCCACCGAGCGGATGTAGCTGTGATAACGGACCGTCACCCCTGCCTCCGCCAGCAACTCGTCATAGACATGCTTCAGCAGTTCCTCGTCAAAGGCGGAGTCCGACAGGGCGGAGCCGAAACCATCCCCCTGCCTCAGCTTCACCACCACCTCCCTGAAGACGCCGCCGATCAGCGAAGCCCTCCTCGCCCCCTGTTCATCCACATGGTCGTGCCAGGCGTGGCCCGCCCAGGGATTCACCAGCGCGGTGGTCGCCATACCGCCGCAGAATCCGTAGCGCTCCAGCAACAGCACCCTGGCCCCCGCCCTCGCGGCGGAGATCGCGGCGGCCACCCCCGCGGGGCCTCCTCCGGAAACAATCACATCATACACCTTCCGGGAATGCTCTGCCATGCCTTCGTCCATGCCTCTAATAGCCATGGAATCACCGCTCTCCAGCCAATCTTTTTGTGCTTTTTCTGTAAAATGATCCACCCCTCCCGCAACCGCCGCTGGAGTGGCGGGGGGCCCGCTTTACAGAGATAGCAGGGAACCACTTCGCGGTGCCGGACCGGCACCTCCAGACTCGCGGATCATGGGGTTCCGCTTTCCGTTCCCGACTTGCCGCACAAGTCTCATCCGCCTTCTGCCGCTGGCCACCGCCATCGCCTTCACTCCAGGTTCCGGGGCCAGGCCGATCTCGGAGGTCCTCAGGGAGAAGGACGCCCTGTTCGATCCCTGGGATCAGGAAAAATGGGCGGCGTGGTACAAGGACGGCCACATCGTCGAACCTTTCGAGATCGACCGCCCCGCCACCTTCGCACCGCGGGATACACCATGGGTCTTCAGCACCGCACGTTTTGGCGAAATCCACGGCAAAGCCTCCGCGATCTTCCCCATCGTCGGTGCCGGACCGTGGATCATTGATGGCAACAACGTGACCCTCGACGTGAGGACCGATGCGGCCAAGGCAATGACCATCCGGGACTGGTACACCAACGACTACAAGGGCGAGCAACTGGTGGACCGGGTCCACGGCTTCAAGTTCCGGCAGAAGGGCACGGCGGCATCCCCCTCCATCCTCCGCAACATCACCCTCATGGGATTCTGGCGCGCGGTTGACACCGCCTACACGCAGGAGAATCCCCTCGTCCATCTGGAGAACATCACCGCCAGTCTCAATGTCTGCGCCTTCTACACCAACGGCCCCCGCGGGGTGATCCGCAACTGCCATGTCACCGAAAGCATCATGATGGGCATCTACGCGGACCAGGAATCCAACGGCTGGTTGATCGAGAACAACACTTTCCGGGACAACGGCATGCGCGGCGTCCGGTCATGGAGTGCGATCACCCTGGATTCCTGCTACAACTACGACATCCGCAACAACCGGTTCCTCGCGCCGACCTCACCACCACGGGACTACCATTCCGCGATCACCCTTTACCGCAACCAGGGCGAGAAGGGCGACATCCGCGAACCTTCCGCATCCTGGAACCTGATCTCGGAAAACACATTCCAGGGCTACCATCAGGCGATCGACGCCGGAATCCGGATGGGCAGGAGGGCCTCCGGAACCCTGGCCAACCTGGCGATGGAGGGGCGGTGCTACGTGGACTACAACACGATCCGGGGAAACACGTTCGACAACTGCGTGATCGGCGTCCTCCTCCGCACGGGATTCAACGCGGTCGATGCCAACCGGTTCGAAAATGTCAGAACCCCCATCGCCCTCGTCAACGCCTTCCGCACGCTCCAGCACAACCGGATCACCAACCAGGAGAACGACGAGGTGGCCATCTGGTCGGACCCCGGGCAATACCCGGACTACGTCAAGTATGTCTCCAACCACAATGAGCCGGGCCTGGAGCTGGGTTCCGGCATCAAGCCGCAGGCGAAGTTCTATCACGTGATCTCACCGGAGGGGCGACCGAAGTTCCGGGATCCCGGAGCCGCCACCCTGGTCGTCGCGGATCAGATCGCAGGCCTCCCGCAGGATGGCGGCACCCCGGACTACAACCTCTTCCCGACCCGTCCCGGACAGGCCGGAAATCTGGGCTTCACCAACAAACCCATCGACATCGCCGTCGGAAAATTCGCGGCCGCGCGGCCGGCGGGTGACTTCGCGGTGATCTTCGACCGGCCGGGCAGCAGGGTCGGCAGGCAGGACTACTACTCGATCATCCTCTATGACCAGAACGGGGCGGAGTTCGAACGGTGCGGCCGCAGCAGGAAGCGTTGGAGCAGGATCGCGGCGGGAAATTTCCTGAAGGATACCGGCGCCCGCCTGGTGAACGGAAACCATGAAGTGGCCGCCGTCTCATCGGAGCCGGATGAGAACGGATGCTACCCGGTTTATGTTTTCCGGAAAGGCATCGCGGAACCCGCAGCCGTTCTCATGGGCGACAACAGGATGCCCGTGAAGGCCCTGGCTACGGGCCACTTCACGAACCACCCGGACGGATATGCGGAACTCGCCGTGATCCTGGAGGGTTCCTCCCGGATCACTCTCATCAAGCCCTCCGACAAAAGCTGGAGCCGGACCATCGAGGCGGGTGACACGGCTCTGTCAACGGTCGCCACGGGGGAATTCAACGGCAACCCCGCCGATGGAGATGAGATCGCGGCGCTGTCGGAATCCGCAGGCCCGATCCTCCTTTTCAAGGTCGGCCACTCGGACGCCTATGCCACGACCGGACCTGCCGCCCCATGGAAGCTGCTCTCCGCTGGCGGAGCCGCGCAGGGAGCCAATGGGACCCGGCAACTGGCCGCCATCCGCGCCGACAGCCCCGGCGAAATTCATTTCTTCGAAGCTGGAAGCGCGGAGGCGCTCGGCACGACGAAACACCACCTTCCGGGCGGCATGCCGGTCAGGTTCGGATTCGGCGACCATGAAAAAGCGGATGCGTCGGAACCGGAAATCAACGGGCGCTTCGCCCTGGGAGGACTCCATCCCGGCAAGCCCACCAATCCGGAGGTCCGGCTGGCGATCCTTCCCAGGACAGCCCCTGTTTCCGTGCCGGTTCTGGTATGGGCTCCGCTTGTGGAAGGTGCACCGGAACGGATGACGGTGGTGCCGATCCTGAAGTGAGGCTTTCGCCGTTGATTGATCTCCGTGAAATGGAGTGTCGGATTGCCGGAGACGTGATCTTCCGGAGCGCATGGCAGAGACCGCATTGCGGCACAGCCGCTATGCGGTCCCTGCCAGACCCGCGGGCAACGTGATCCGTCACTCTATTTTGTGAAGCCCTGCCTCCGGCTCCTGCGGGCCAACGACAAGGTTCCGACCACGGCCAGCAATGCGGTCGCGCCCGGCTCAGGAACGGCTGTCAGCCTGAGAACGCCCGTCGTCACATCGAACGTGCCTTCATAACCACCGTTGACGAAACTGACGGAATCGAAATCCCCGATCGCATTGTTGAAATCAAACAGATCGAATTCCTGGTCCACCTGGGCGGCGAAGCCGAAGTTCAGGGTCAGGGTGCCACCGAAGGCGACTTCCCCCTGCACGTTGATGGCATCATGTCCGGTGCCGCGCGTGAGGCCGTTGATATGGAAGATGGAGTTGGAACCGGCGTTCAGGGCCAGCGTGTTCTCGAACGTCAGCAGGCCCACGCCGCCGTCGCCCGCCTTGAGGTTTCCGTAGATGGTGGTGGCTCCGCCGACGGTGCCGGTACCTCCGAGGGTCGTGCTCGAGCTGACCGCCAGCGCCCCGCTTCCGTTCGACTTGTAGCCGTTGACCAGCAGGGTACCTCCCGTGACATTGACCGCCCCTGTACTGAGATTCTGGCCTGAGAGAACCAGCTTGCCCGCGCCGGACTTCACCAAGGTGAAGGCCGTCGCCGTATCGGTCGTGGTTCCGGCCATGGTCCCGGTCACCGCAGCCGTGGCGCCCGAGGCGACATTGAACACCAGGGAGGCGTCAGGAGCATCTGATGTGACGCGGGTGATGGTGCCGATGTTCACGTTCCGGTCGATGTTCAGGACGTTGGTCTGGGTTCCACTCGCGCCGAACCGGAGGGAGTCCAGGGTGAGGCTGCCGGTCCCTGTTCCCGTGATCGCAACAGGCGCGTTGCCCGTGTTCCCCGACTGGCTGAGTGTCGCTGAAATCCTCTGGTCATTCGGCGAGTTCTGGATGATTGCGACAGCGGCGTCCGACTTCAGCCGGAACCGGTTGCCCGACAAGCTGAAGGCGGTGGGCTTGAGATCGAACGATCCGGCATTCTGGTCGAACGTCAGGTTCAGGATGATCGGGCCGTTGGTGGTGCTGCTCAGCATCACCGTGGTATTGCTGGAACCGGTGAAGACGTAGTTGTGCTCGGCGGTATGGCTGGGGGCGGAGCCTCCCACCCAGTTGTTTCCGTTGCCGAATTCGGCGGTGCCCCCCAGACCGCTCCAGGTGAAGTCAGCCGCACGCGATACCGGGGCGAGGGAGATCAGGATGATGCCAGTGAAGAAGATGACGGGTTTCATGTTTTCGGCTTCTTGTTGGGTCGGAGGTTTTGGAACAACCATGCAATAGACACCACCCATCCAGCGCCCAAACGGAATTGTACTTTTTCTGTAAAGTTACCTGAAAACGCCTATATTCCATCCATCATCACAGATGATTCCGTGCTGGTCCCATGACCGCCCGCCCCGTCCGGAGTCCTCCGTAAAATGGAACACCAACACCTCCCGCCGCTCACCTGGATGGAGCCAGCTTCCGGAATTCCGGGATCCTGTGGAAGGTGAAATAGTTCGTGTCATGCTGGCGGAAGGCTCCGCCCATGCCGTCGTCATATGCCGTCCTGGAGACGAAGATCATATCCTCCCCATCGAACTGGAACACCGGATATTGGAAGCCATGCTTCGAGATATCCGGATGGTACAACACGGTCTTCCTGATATCCCATGAACGCAGATCCCTGGAGGTCATCAGGACCAGCGTGTTCCTGATCAGGGCCTGACCGTATGCGGTGCTGTCATGCTTTTGCGGAACCGCATTGGACAAGGCCCAGTACAGCTTGGTCTCCGGATCGAACAGGATGTGGAACTTGGTGCTGCCGCCGGGGAACTTCACGAAGTCCTTCGCGGCATCGAAACGGCTGGTTCTGCCCTCCGCGTCATAGTGGACCAGGGCCGCCGTGGCCCCTCCCGAAGACAAGCTCACCCGCAGGACGTTGACGGGGGTTCCATCGGGGCTGATGACCGTGTTGCCTTCCAGCCAGCCTTTGAAATTCCCGCCCAGCCGCGTGGGATCATATCCCAGCGTGTCGGACATCGTCCAACTGGACGCTTTCAGCAGATCCGCATCCTCCGCCGCACTCATCAGGAACGCCCTGAAGTTCATGCCCCATTTTCCGGGGCCCTTCTCATCCTCCATGGTGCGCCAGATCCGCCCGCCATGGACGACCACCGGGACCGGCGCGGTGTGATAGGAGAGGTCCGGGAAAATCAGGCCGTTGTCCTGGTCGGCAGGTTTTGTCCACGTCAGCCCGCCGTCCGTCGATTTCACGATCACGACATGGCCCAGGCCGTGCCCGGCACTGGTGCCCATCATGTAGAGCGCGCCACGATGGAGAAACAGGCTGGCCCAGGTGAGGCCTTCGATCTCGCTGATCTGCCTCCACGTCGCGCCCCTGTCCGTCGAGCGGTGGATCCTCACCAGCTCGGTCTTACCGACGGCGGGTCCGTAGTCATCCCCCTTCGCGATGTAGGAACCATCCGCCAGGATCACGATCGAAGGCGAACCGGCGATGAAACGCCCTGTCTTCGCGGCGCTGTGGTTGATGACCACCCCGGGAGGTTTCGCTTCGATGGACTCGAAGTGGTTCATGGAAGGCCACTGCCCTTCGAGCGCGGCGATGTCCAGGCACCGGTCGATGAACTTGATCTCATCCACCAGCAGCGGAGCGGACGCCTGCCCGTTCTTCAGATAGATCCCTGAGGCCGGCTTCTCCGTGAAGGTGAACGATCCGGCGTGGACCCACTGGTTCACCTCCTTGCCCGTCAGTTCCGCGCGGTGGTAGAGCTTCCCTTTCCTTTCGGAGGGACCGTCCCCCTCCACCGTCAGCGCGATCTGGACCCAGACTCCGGAAGGAATGAGCGGGCGGGCTTTCGGTTCCAGTTCGGTCCCGGCATCCTTCCCTGCGGCTCCGATGCCCCACTTCGGCCCGTCCTTCGAGGTTCCCCCCGGGACGAGCGACAGTTGGAGGGAGTCATTCTCAAAGAACACCCGCACGCCTCCAGTCTCATCTTTCCCCTCATCGACGGGCAGCCTGAACCTGAACCAGATGGTGCCGGATGACCGGAGATCCGTTTCCTTTCCCGGCTTTATCTTCAGGAAGCCGTCCGGTTCGAAATTCGCAAGCCCCTCTCCGAACGTAACACCGCGGACCTCTTCGATGACATCCTTCACCGTCCCGGAGGGCGCGGTGTCCTCCAGCGGCCCGCCGTCCCTTTCAAAGCACCACCGCGTGATGATCCCCGCGGCCTCCGTTCCGGAGGGTTGCCCCTCCGCCGCCGCACCCATGCCCAACAGGGCACCGCCCAGAAGGACACACTTACCAGCGGGGATGCTCCATTTTCCAATGATTCGTTCCATATGAAATTGCTTTGTAAGTCCGGCCGGAGCCATCCATTTCCGAAGGTATCGCCATGGAAATCGGCGCCCTTCCATCCATGGTTTCTCCTATGTGGGGCCATTCTCCTCCGGATTCCATCCGCTCACAGCCCCTATTGACTTTTTCTGTATAATTCGAAACTTCTTTATCATTCAGGCCGTCAGTCAAGCATGGACAAACCCCTCTCCCAACGTGATCTCGCCCGCATCGCCGGAGTGTCACCGATGACGGTTTCGCTGGCGCTGCGCGGACACACCTCCATCTCCGCCGCCACGCGGGAGCGCATCCGGAAGCTGGCGGAAAAGCACAACTACCGGCCGGACCCGGCGCTGGCAGCCCTCAATGCCTACCGCCTGCGCAACACGGAGCGCCGCTACCAGGGCACGCTCGCCTGGATCACCCGCTTCCCCACCGCCGACGGCTGGCGGGAGATGATCCACGCGGAGAGCTACTTCAACGGAGCCGCCCGCCGCGCGGAGGAGCTGGGCTACCAACTGGAGAACTTCTGGCTGGATGAACCCGGCCTCCGCCCCGCGCGTGCCACGCAGATCCTACTCGCGCGTGGCGTGAAGGGCATCATCGCCGCGCCCCTCTCTGTGGCATCCGGGACCATGGAACTGGGGTGGAAACATTTCCCCTGCATCACCCTGGGCTATTCCCTGCGCGAGCCGCGGCTCAACGTGGTCATGAACCACCAGTCCCGGAACATGAAGCAACTGGTGCACCGCCTCCACCAGACCGGCTACCGCCGCATCGGACTGGCCATGCCATCCGCGAACAACGAGCGCGTGGACCAGAACTATTTGGGCGGCTACCTCATCAGCCAGCGCGAGACCGGCGGTCCTATCCTCGAACCCCTTCTCGCCGATGATTTCTGCCTCCCCGTGTTCCGGAAGTGGCTCCGCAAACAGAAGCCCGACTGCGTGGTCATCTCACCCGTCTGGCACGACGAGGTCAAAGCCTGGCTCCAGGCCGAGAACCTCGCCGTGCCGTCGGACATCGGGCTCGCCGCGCCGTCGGTCACCTCCGACTCCCGGCATCTGAGTGGCATCGATGAAAATCCGTCACTGATCGGCGCGGTGGCGGTCAATGCCCTGGTCGGCATGATCCATAACCGGGAATCAGGCATACCCGACCAACCCTGGAGTCTGCTGACAGAAGGTATCTGGCACGAAGGGGACTCCACCCTCAAGGCACCGGCCCCGCCCCGTCAAGGGCCGGACGGAAACTTGGACGGAAAGGATCGACGACGCCGGAAATAGCCGCGGAAGACCACCACCAACCTCCCTCATAGGCCCTACCTCCATCAGGCTGGATCGACACTCATTTCAACCAGATCATGGAGGCTGCGGACGCATTCCCCCGCAGTCCGCTCGAACTGGATCCGGGCGTGTTCAACGGCCGGCATATCGACCATCCCAACGATAGAACGCCGCGCGTGGTCATGTAACGGATTGGATGACCCCGGGATGCCATGCCCTCATTGTTCTTGCCGCGCTCTGCTTTCCCGCTTTGCAGGCATCCGCCGCACCTCCCCCCAACGTGGTGATCATCCTCGCGGATGACATGGGTTACGGCGACCTCGGTTGCTTTGGTTCGCCTTCCATCCGCACCCCTCATCTTGACCGGATGGCCGCGGAAGGCATGAGGTTCACCGATTTCTACTCCGCTTCCGAAGTCTGCACCCCCAGCCGGGCGGCGCTCCTCACCGGAAGATATGCCATCCGCAGCGGCATGTGCGGGATGGAGGGAACAAGGCGTGTCCTCTTCCCTGATTCGAAAGGAGGCCTGCCGCAGACCGAGACCACCCTGGCCACCGCGCTGCGGAAACGGGGTTACGCCACCGCACAGATCGGCAAATGGCACCTCGGCATCCATGAAGGTTCCCGCCCCGGCGATCATGGTTTCGACCACAGCTTCGGCCTTCCTTATTCGAACGACATGGACGGCCGCCCGGATCTGCCTCGCGATGCTTCGGGATCCGCCGCTCCGCCGGAGGACGGCTGGCGGGTGCCCCTCCTGCGGAATGGGGAGGTTGTGGAGAAACCGGCGGTCCAGACCACGCTCACCCGCCGCTATACGGAAGAAGCGGTCCGTTTCATCGCAGACGCGGGTTCCCGCCCCTTTTTCATCTATCTCGCCCACAGTTTCCCCCATGTCCCGATGTTCGCCTCCCGGGAGTTCAAGGGCAGAAGCAGGGCCGGCATCTATGGCGACGCGGTGGAGGAAATGGACTGGAGCGTGGGCCGCATCCTGGATGTCCTCCGGGAGAAGAACCTCGCGGAGAACACCCTCGTCTTTTTCACCAGCGACAATGGCCCGTGGCTGACCAAAGGGGACCAAGGGGGCAGTCCGGGGCCGCTCAAGGAAGGAAAAGGCAGCACGTGGGAAGGGGGGATGCGGGTCCCCGGCATCGCCTGGATGCCAGGCAGGATCCGTCCTTCCGTCACTTCCCTGCAAGCCAGCACACTTGATCTTTTCCCCACCGCGCTCGCCCTCTCCGGGACGCCCGCCGACGGAGGGCAAGCCCTCGACGGGAGGGATATTTCGCAGCTTCTCTCCGAGTCCAAACCCCTTCCGGAACGGCCGTTCTTCTACTACCGGGGGGATCAGATCTTCGCCTGCCGGATCGGGGAATGGAAAGCCCATTTCAAAACCCGCAGTGGTTATGGTTCCGACAAACCCGTCATCCATGATCCACCGCTCCTCTTCCATCTGGGCCGCGATCCCGGTGAGAACCGCAACGTGGCCGCCGATCATCCCGACGTCCTCGGGAATATCCGGAAAGCCGTGGACACCCACCGCAACGGCCTCGTCCCGGGAGCCCCCCAACTGCACTGACCAGCAGGGTCCACTCCATCCCTTTCCAACCCGCCCGACCCATATCATGTTCTTCCGCCGCTCTTTCCCCAAGCTCCGCTTTTTCCCGATTCTCCTCCTCATCACGGTGGCAAGGGGAGAAAGCCCCATCCCTGCGGGCAGCCGGATCGCCACAGCGGATCCCTCCCTCCAGCGGCTTCTTCTTTCCCCTCTGGAAAGTGACTCGGTTCTGCAGAAAGGAGGCTTCAGACTTTCCTCTCCGGAAGCCCGTCCCCTGACGGATGTGCCTCCGAAGTGCGGCATGCACACACTCCGGCTTTCCGGCCATGCGGACACGGAGGGAGCCAAAGGGGATTTCACCATCGTAAGAGAACCGGCGGGAGAAATTTCCACCCTCGGCGCATGGATGCACCACATGGCCGGGGCGAATGTCAGCGAAGCGGGCTTCCAGGTGACCGACGCCGAAGGTGAGGCCCTCGTGGCATGGGTGAAAGCGGACTGGGAAGGGTGGAAGTGGGTGGAGCTGGACCTGGCGGGCTCCGGCATCCGGCAAGCCTACAAGCAGGAGGGGAAAAGCGGAAAAGCCGAGTTCCCACTGAAGAACATCAGCATTGTCTGGATCGCCCCCGCCAAAGGACCCACCATGCTCGGTGTGGACGGCCTTGCCGCGCTCGCCCGCATCGACACCCCGCGGGAACCCATCAGCCTTTCACCGCTTGCACCACCATGGGGAGAGGCGGGCCATCCCTTTCACGGGGGCGTCCTGATCCACAACTTCTCGGACAAGGCGCGCACCCTCCGTGTCTCCACCTCCCTCCAGACAAACCCGCAATACCTCACGCCCGCGCTGCCCCATCCGGTCCGTGGCAGCGACCACGCCCGGGGCAGGCCGAGTTGGTTCGAGATCACCGGACAACGGGTGGACGACAACACGCTCACGGATGGAGATGACGATTCCCATTTCCAGCCTCCCGCATCCAAGGAAGCGCCCACGGAGATTTTCAACATCGTCGATCTGGGCACCGTGCGCACCGTCACCTCACTCTCCTGGATCCCCGCGGACGCGAACTGGCTCAACAAACTGGACGTCCACGCCTCCGCCGACGGCTCCTCCTGGACCCCCGTGAAGGAACTCCAGAATCTGGACATCCACAAGGAGTGGGGCCGCAGGGACGTCGATGTCCGGGAGCCTTTCCCCGCCCGCTACATCCGTCTCCGGCATCACAACGAAGGGCAACCGCTGTCACCCTTCTTCCGTTCTTTCTCGTCACTGTCCGTCCATGACGGCACCGGCGACGAGGAGATCGCCATTCCGACCGTGGGAAAGCCGGTCACCGCGGACACCGTGATGGTGGAGATACCGCCACGGGACTTCCGGATCATCCACCCTCCTGCCAGTCCCCCGCTGGGGCCGGACGCCTACTACGCCGGCATCCTCGCCGAAGACGGGGACATGCGGAAGACGGCCGCCGCCGACTATTTTGTCATGCCACCGGAGCCGGTCTCCCCCAGCCCCGAATCCCGCTTCGGCATCAATGTCTCCAATCCCGCCTTCATCCCTCCGCTCGCCCGCGCCGGCTTCGGCTGGGTCAGGTTCGAGAATCTGAAATGGCGTTTCTTCAATCCCGCTCCCGGGGATTTCCGCTTCGATGGTTCCGTGGCTCCGTGGAAAGTACCCATGGATGATTATTTCCGGCGCTACCAGGAGGCCGGGATGTCCATCCTCCCCTACATCTTCGAGACTCCGGAATGGGCGGTGGAAGCACCCGCCGGAATCCAGAAAAACCGCAGGGCCTACCCTCCCAAGGATACGGCGGACTATGCCCGGGCGATCCACCAAGCCGTCGCCCGCTATGCTTCCGAAGCAGCTCCGGCGGATAAACTGCTCACCCCGGACAAGCTCACCGCGCTCGGCCGCATCCATACCTATGAATTGTGGAACGAACCGAATCTCAGCGATCCCGGCTGGGGTTTCTTCGCCGCTCCGCTCGACCGGTATTATCCGCTGTTCCGCGCCGGCGCGGAGGCCGCGAAACAGGCTGACCCCACCATACGGGTGACCAATGGGGGCTGGGCCGGACTTTCCATGGAATGGATCGACACCATGCGGACCTTCCGTTATCCGGATGGCAAAAGCCCCCTCGATTTCACGGACGTCCTGAACGTCCACTTCTACGCGGGGAAGGACGACCCCGAGCACGCCACCAAAGATCCCAACGCTTTCCGTGAGGGCGTTTCCCCCGGAGAGATCCAGACGCTCGAAAAAGATCTCATCGACCTGGCGGACTGGCGCGACCAGCTCAAGCCCGGCATGCCGATCTGGGTCACCGAAACCGGCCACGATGTCGGGGGCCCCATCGGCAGGACCGAAAGACATCAGGCCGCGAAGCTGCCGCGGGGCGCGATGTTGTCTTTCGCCAATGGCATCGAGAAAGTCTTCATCTACCGGGAAACCGGCTCCACTCCCGCGCATCACGCCGGAGCCGGACTCATGCGTGACGACGGCTCCCTGCGGGCCTCCTACTTCACCATCGCCACCCTCATCCGCCAGCTCCACGGGGTCACGGACACCCGTGTGCCCCGCCTCCCCGCAGCGGATCCCAAAGTCTGGATGTATCTCTGGAAGCGCCCCGGCGGTGACGTGCTCACGGCCTGGGCTCCCGGAGGAGGGGCCACTCTGGGCATCGATCTGGGCCGCTGCAAGGTCACCAGAGCCTTCGGGGCGGTCTCCGAAGAGGAAGTCACGCGGAATTTCCCTCTCGGAGACTTCCCCGTGTACATCAGCTCCTTTGGTGATCCCGGCCCTCTTGCAACGCTCGTGAACCAGGCCGGAACCCGCGAGACGGATCGCAAGGAACGGCTGGCCCGCCTATCCAAAGCCACCGCCCATCTCTTCGACTTCGGTTCCCGCGAATTTGCAGGCACCATGAAACTCGGCGGCGTCCGGCCGTTCACCACCGTCCTCAAGGAGGACCTCTACGACGGACTGGCCGGCCATGGATTCGCCGCGGTCGTTGCGGGAAAGAACAACTCCGCCCACTGGATCCGTTCCCTTCTGGAAAAGGATGACATCCATCTCCACCAACCCGCCGTCTTCAAGGTCCGGGTCGGGGCGGGCACCCATGAGGTCCGCTTCAAGGGAACGAATTTCAAGGCGGACGCAACCCTCACCGCAACCGCCTCCGGACGGACTCTCATTGATGTTCCTCTCCCGGCCGGAAAAGACACCCTGCCCGCCACCGCCATATTCACCATCTCATCCGGAGATGCAGGCCAGCCCGTCGAGTTCCACTTCCCCCCGGGCAGGATCCAATGGCTCTCAGTGGTCGAAAAACTTTCCGATCCCTGAGGGCCTCCCCACCCATCGTCCGGATTGGAAGCGCTGCTTCAAGGAGTTGCCAGCCTACAAGTTGCGCAAGCTCGCGGACTGCCGGCAGCGGATCCTCGCCTACAAGCTCCCATTCGTCATCTTGGACACCAAGGAGCTGGCAGATGTCCGGGAGACATTCATCCGGATCAACACCCAAGGCATGAAGATGAGCGAGTCGGATCGCGCAGCCGCGCATACCTCGCCCGCATTTTCCTGGTGTATTCCTCGGTGGTCTTTTCGCTCATGCCCATGGCTTGCGCCATGGTGTCTCCAATTATGAGGCAACGGGACCACCTCCTGCCAATCCGGAATTTATTTCGGTGCCCGCTTCAATGAGGCAACACGCACGATCAACGAAAAATCCACGCTTGCGGCTGGTATTCCCCCTGGGGTCTCCTAACGTCCGCGAAAGCGATGCCGCCGTAATTTTGAGGATTACGGCAACGTATCAGTTGATCCTTCCATGAATGAATGGATCTTTCCAAGCGGGCGGTGCCGGAGGTAACCGAACATCGCCCGGATTCATCACAACATCACCCAACCTGCCGACTATTCCCATGAAGCTCGCTTCCACCGCCCTGACCGCTGGCCTCACCTTTTTCGCGCCACTCGCCCACGCGGCGGTGCTGGCGAACTATGACTTCCAGACCACCACAGGCGGAGCCGCCTCAACCATTTCCGCAGCCAGCATCGTCACCGGCAGCGGCTACGGTCTGACCACTTTCACCGGCGGCGTGGGGCTCCGGGGAATGCTGGATCCGGCAGGCGCGATCACCGCCACCTCCACAACCGGTGTGACAGATTCCACGAACACCCGCCATCTCGTCGTCCGTGTCGGTGGGACTGACGCCACCAGTCGCACGGATGAAGGCGGCGCGGTCACCGCCAACGACTACTACGGGTTCACGATCACCCCGGATCCCGGCACCACGCTTTCCCTCAGTTCACTCAGCTACGACTTTTCCCGCTCCGGTACCTTCAGCGGCAGGATTTTCGTACGCTCGAGCCTGGATGGGTATGTGAACACCATCCACGTGAATGACCTGCCCAATTCATCCAACACGCTGGGCGCTGCCACGCCCATCGACCTCACCGGCAGCTTCGGCAACATTACGGAAGCTGTCACGTTCCGCTTCTATTTTGCCGACGATTCCGCAAGCCGGACGGATGTGGACACCAACCCGGGCATCGTTTACCGCATCGACAACGTGATCCTGCAAGGAACGATCCCTGAACCAGGCTCCACGCTGATGCTGGGACTCGGCCTGGGTGCCCTGTTCGCCCGCAGGCGCCGTTGAGGGAAGGATGGCCCGCCCACTTCAACAGCCTGCCAGCCGCTGGGTCATTCCAGATGGATGATCCCACGGTGGAAGGCCAGCAGGATGGCCTGGGTGCGGTCGGCGACCTCCAGCTTCTTGAGGATGCTGCCGACGTGGAATTTCACGGTCGCTTCAGAGAGGCTGAGATCATCCGCGATCTCCTTGTTGGACCGTCCGCCCGCGATGCGTGCGAGCACCTTCAGCTCCTGTGACGAAAGATCACTGCGCGTCAACCGTTGCTCCATTTTCGCCCGGATCTCATCTGGATAGTAGGACTCTCCGGAGGCGATCTGATGGATGGCGGCGAGCAATTCCTTCCGCCGCACGGACTTCGAAAGATATCCTCTCACCCCCGCCTGGATGGCGCGGTGGATGTCATCCTCACCATCAAAGTTTGTCAGGGCGATGATCTTCGCTTCGGGAAACTCCGTGAGAATCGCGCGCGTGGCCTGGAAGCCGTTCATGCCTCCCAGGCGGTAATCCATCAGAACCACATCCGGCCGCAGCTTCCGGAATGCTTCGACAGCCTCTTCCCCCGAGTCGCATTCCGCGACCACATCCACGGACGGCTCCCTGGAAAGGGAACCGATGAGGCCGGCCCTGACGAGGAAATGGTCATCCACCAGTATCAGCGAAATGGGGGTGTTCATGATTCCTGCAGGTTGGAGAAAGTGACCATGACCGTTATCTTCGTCCCATTTCCGGGCGAACTGGAGATCGTGAGTTCCGCCCCGATCTGTTTTGCCCTTTCACGGATTCCACGCAGTCCGAAATGCCCGGCCATGATTTCATTTCCCGCAGGGACCGTGAATCCCTGTCCGTCATCAAGGATGGTGAGTTCCAGATGATCCGGCGAATAGGAAAGTTCCAGTTCGACCGATGATCCGCCCGAGTGTTTCACCGCGTTGGCGAGGCACTCCGTGCTGATCCTGAGGAGGTGGGTTTCCAGCCGGGGCCCGATTTCCCTCACCTCGCCGGAGCACTTCAGATGGATCTTGGGCGTGCCGGATTCCCGCATCTGGCTCGCGCTCCACTCGATCGCCCCGAAAAGGCCCTTTTTCTGAAGGGCTGTCGCGCGCAGATCCCATATCGACCGCCGCGTCTCCGTCCGCGTGTAGCGCAACATGGTGTGGGCCTCTTCCAGAGCGCTCAGGGCGAATGTGGCGGAGGCCGGGACGGCATCCGCAGCGGAATCCAACTGGATGGACAACCCGGCGAGCTCCTGCTCGAGGGTGTCATGGAACTCGCGGGCCATCCGTTTCCTTTCCTGCGCCACCGCTTCGTTCATCGTCTGCTTGCGGATCAGCTTGGTCTGATTGGCAACCTGTTGCCGCAGCAGCATCACCCATACCGTCGCCACGGATCCAAGTGTGGCTGCGATTCCGAAAGCGGTCCAGATCCGTTCGGGTGTCCACCAGGCGGGAACCTTCAGCACGTTGATATCGGCGGGGGATTGCACGAGAAGACTGAAGCCCGTCGGGTAGATCCAGTTGTCCGCGGGCCAAGCCTTGTTCAATTCAACAACGCAGATCCCTTCGAGCGAGAGCACGGCACCTGGCCGGATCTTGCCCGGGAGGTCCCCGCCATTCATCAAGGCCGCCGAAATCAGGTTGCCTTCATGGCTCAGATAAAGCGTGGCGGTGTCCGTGCTCTGGATGGCGATTTTCTCAAGCCGCGCCTCCATCCGGACACGCTTTCCGTCGAAACTTCTCCTGCTGTATCCGGGCCGCCAATTTTTGATCACGTCGGTATGGGTGACGTGGAGGGCTCCGGGAACCGTGCCAGAAGCCTTTCCGATGATCTCCGCTCCGGTCAGTTCGGCGAAATAACGTTCCACTTCGGAATAACCGATCACTTCGACACGGTCACCCAGGCTGACGTGATTCGGGTGCCGGGTGGTGACCTTCACGGCGCGGTCGTCATCCTGGATGTAAAAAAATCCGTCCGGGCTGATGAACGAGACGTTTCCCATGGTTCTGATTCTCCCGAAGGTTCCGTGCTTTTCAAGCGGCTCCATCAGATCTTTCAAGGAGACCAACGGGGTCAGATGTCCGGCTACGGAAGGTCGCAGGATGTGAATGGCGGAGAGGTCCTGCGCCTGGACACTCACACCGATCAATTCGGCCCTCTCATTGAAAAATGAAGTGTTGACGCCTGTTATTTCCACTTCGGCGTCGATGAATCTCCCTGCATCCTGACCCTCATTGATGATCATGACGGCGAGACGGCGTTCGCCTTTCATCCGCAGGATGAACCACTGTCCCGGAAATTTTTCCCTCCTCTCGATGCTTTGGATCACTCCCGTCACTTTGACCATCTGGCAATCAAGTTCACCTCCCAACAGATCGTCCATCCGGACGGGAAGTGCCTCAGGAAGTTTCCCTACGCCAACACGCCGGATGGAGCTGGCCACCACGTCGCGCGAAAAGCCGCCGGTGATCGTGACGCCTTTCACTTCAACGATGTCTTTCGCTCTGATCGGCTCGTCGAGTGAAGGGTTGTCGTTCTCCATCTCGTAGCGACTGACGAACACCGCGCTGGTCCCATCGTTGAGAATGAATCCGGCGGCCCTACCCTTGAACACCACGGTAATGACGCCTTTCAGTGCCACGGGCAGTCTCTGTTCCGCCTGCTCTTTGGTCAGTGATCTGACTTCCTTCACGCTGGTAATCCGGGCGTCTGCCGATGCGGCTGCCCCCATCAACAGAAAGTGAACCCAAATCAACCGGCAACAGGTGTATCCGCGCATCATTTTGAAAAAGGATCCAACAATCTCCCGCCTTTCTTGCACAGCCGGATTTCCCGGATATTCGGACGCATGCCTGGTGAAGGCCGATTTCAAAACCGGCACTGATCGTTCGCATTGAACGGATTATGATGATGGCAAGCCTGCCGCAGAATGGAACCTATCCAAGAGTATAGGTCGAAACTTCTGTCAAACCCGCCCCTCATGGGCCAAAGCTTGGGTTTCATTCCCCGGAGTGAAAACCCAGCACCTCGTTCATCAAGCAACTCCTCGAAACGAAAATGAAATTCCTCCTTCGGATAAATAGAGGGCCGAAGCCGCGCCCGGCTGCCCGCCACACCTCCCCGGCATCGCGTTTCTCCCCCAACGCATGAGAGTTCGATTCAAATCAATCATCCATCAGATAAACAATATACCATGATAACTTCTCCCAAAATCCTTCCTCTCCTTTCCTTCGCCGGATTTCCTCCCCCGCAAGCTGCAGCCGCCGCTTTCCTTCTGGCGGTGGCGTCCTCTTCCATCCTCCCTGCGGCTACGCTCTCCACGCCGACATATACCCAACCGGTGGCGGGAGGTGTGATCCCTTCGTCTGTGATCAACTACGCGGTCTGGGATCCAAGATCGGGCACCGAAGTCACCTCCATCGCTCCCACCGCCACCAAATCCGGAGGCATCGGGACCATCAGCAACATCAGCAATGCCGCTGGCAGTGGCAATGTCCGTGGAACAACCAATACGGACCCCTACACGGTATCGAACCCACCGAACACACTTAGCTACGGTGCCGTTACCAACGCGACGGTGGTGGGCGTATTCGCACCCAGCTTCACCCCCAGCCAAGGAGTGACACTTTCCCTCACCAATCTGGCCCAGTTGGCTGGCGGGCAAACTTATCGCATCAATCTCTGGGGCAGTTCTTTCGAGACTTCAAGCACCCTCAACCTTTCCACTGATCTTGGCACGACTCTCGCGACTGTTTCCACACCCGCTGTCGCCGGAGTGAAACCTCTGACCCGCTGGACCTTCGATTATAATCCGGATGACACCAGTGAGGTTCTCAATATCGCCCTGATCAGCGGTACCACAGGCAGCGGAAACTTCCACACTGTGATTCAGGCAATAGATATCAGCATCGTTCCGGAGCCGGGGTCTGCCGTCTTGTTATTCGGTGCGGCCGCTGCCTTCATGCTCAAGCGCCGCCGATGCTGATCTGGCATCAGCGCGCTTCTCCATCAATCATGGCTGATCCGCGTTACAAGCAGGAGCAAATTGCCTGCCAGCTTCTAACGCGGCCCATAACTTTTCCTTCCGGAATACCACGAAAGGCCCGCCTGTCGGGACGGTCCTGATGGTATTTCAACAGGCTGCCAGGCTAAAAAAGCCACTATTGATTCATGTGCAATAAAGTGACCGGGGTCTTGCCACGGGGAGCCCAGGTTCGCACCCGGTGGGGACGGGTGCTGATGCCCGTTTCGTCGATGAAAACGATCACACGCCCGTCGCGCCGGGCTTTTTTTTGAGCGCGGGCCATTTGTGGCGTTTCCAATGCCGGATCTTCTCCTCATCACGCTCGATGGCGCGGCGGGTGGGACGCTGGCAGCTGAAACCCATGGCTGCCAGCACCCGGGACAAATGGGAAGGATGGTGATCCACTCCGAAGCGTTCGCGCACCAGCTCTGCCAGGCGCGGCAGGGTCCAGGCCTCGTTGGGGAATCCGGCGGACATCGCTCCGGCCTCGATGATGGCGGCGAGTTGTTGTTCCTGTTCCGGGGTGAGATCGCGTTTGCCCCCGAGGGAACCCTTGCTGGCCAAGGCGTCCTTGCCTCCGGCGAGCCATTCCTTGCGCCACCTGCCGACGGACTGGCGGTGGACACCGAGACGTCGTGCAACCTCGGCGGGTGCGATGTCTTTTTCGAAGAGGCGGACGGCTTTCATCCTGCGCTTCTGGAGTTCGGTTTGATCAACAGGACCGGTGAGCATGCGCGATACAAGCAAAAGGGAATGTCACTTTGATTCGCATGAATTAATGAAGTGGTACGAAGAGCCGTGACGAGCTGGTCTGGTCAGACAATCCTCGCGCAACTGCTAGCATAAGAAGTAGCATAAACGAACGATAGTCAGGCCACATAAACGAAAAAGGGAGCCTTGATGGCTCCCTAACTCGTTCTACTTAAAGAAGTTCTCGAAAGAGGACTCGAACCTCCACGGGGTTGCCCCCACTAGAACCTGAATCTCATGAATATGAATTTTTTCTGATTCCTCCTGAATCCTCATGAACCGCCATGAATACTAACTACCAATGTGTTACAAATTTTTGTGATTGCAGGAAGCTTCAGAAGGTTTCACACCGAGGCGGAAAAAGTGGCCGAAGAATGGCCGAAGATTTATGCCCGTCTCATCCCCCCATTCACCTCCGAACACGTCGAAAAATCGACCACGGTCTGCGTCGAAAAACACGGCCGCTTACTGGGGGCAGAAGGTCTTCTTGGAAAAGAAGCCCGGTTGGACGTCGTCCAACTACTTCGTCCGCATGCAGGCCCACGGCATCCGGCGGAAACTCAAATTGAAATCTTCCATCAAGGACGAGGCCTCGCGCGAGGCGGCCAGCCTCTGGAACGAGGTTCTGGCGAATGGGTGGCCGCCTATTGAGGTGGATGCGGATGCAACCGAACCGGCAGAGAAGCAGGAATTGCCTCTACAACCACAGGAGGTGACAGTGGGCGAGTGGATCCAGTTTGTCAGTTCCACGTCTCATACAAGACCAGAAACCATCTCCAAATACGCGGAGTCGCTGAGGACCATCGTGGGTGAGATGCTCGACCTGAAGCGACGCAGGTCTGCTGGCACCAAAGCTAGGATCCTTGGCACGGGACTGGACCTTTTAACAAAACCTGCAATCCAGAAGTGGATCGATCAGCGACTGGCCAAGGCACGCCTCCTAGATCCCGTGCGACAACGCCGGGCGCAAAACACGGTACGCGCTCTCCTGAGAAACGCTCGCGGCTTATTCGGAAACCAGATCCTCGAACTGGAATCCGCGCCACCACTTCCGTTCTCTCCTCCACCGTTCCAAGGCATCCGTCCGCCCGCCAAGTCGAGCTCTACTTACGTCAGCCGGTTCAACGCAGTAGCTCTCCTGACCAAGGCCCGCGCCGAGCTTTCAGCACCACCTTCTGATGCCGCGGACCCAGAGGAGGTTATTCGTTTTGAGCAGTGGAAAATCGTCTACCTGGCCCTCGTGGCAGGCCTACGCTACAACGAAATCGACCGACTGATGACGAGGGATATTTCCAGGGACGAGGGCAAAATCAACGTCCGCCTCCACGAAGGATTCACTCCGAAGACCGGGGCCTCCGAGGGACAGGTGCTCGTTGGAGAAGAAGCCAGACAGACTATCGCAGTCATGCTCGACCACACCCAGCGCGGATGGTTTCTGAAGGCCAGCCCATCGAACCGGACACCTAGATACCGCGCCGGCCTCAGCCACGACGCCACCGTGTCCTGGCTGCGTGCCTACGAGGAAAATGGTGATCGTCCCTTTGCCGGCGTCCACAAGCCGATCCATGAGCTTCGCAAGGAAGCTGGAACCTTGGTCAATAGCCAACACGGGCTGATTGAAGCAAAGACCTTCCTTCGTCATGGTTCGATCGCGACTACTGCCGCCTACTACGTGGGCACCAAAGGAACGATTACAACTGGACTGGGCTGACGAACGTCTCCAAATGGAGACAAATTTCAGTGAACCACCTGAAGTAACGGCTCATTTTGCATAGCTCCGTTGCTAGAGTTCAACTTTCTCGGAAGGCGAAACCCGCGCCAACATCCCTGCCGAGAGAATGATAGAGGGCTTCAGAGGAGATCCCTAATGAACGACGTTAAGCCTCCATCCGGTGTCTCGCTTGGGCTCCAGAGTCCTCCCCCGGAGTCTTTGTGCGCGATACACACCAAACCTTTAGAGCACAACTTCAGCCCCTGACCCACTCAGCACAAGAGGAACCGAACAAGGATTTTTTACAAATCTGAATCCTACACTTGCAACTGAGGCGGCATTTTTGGGAGCTTGTATCGTCCTTGCTGGCTTTCTAGAATTTTCGGACAAATGCTCCAATGCCCGGTTGACCAGCACATTCACAGATGCTTTCGACCTCCCCCTCGCCCCAATCACCTTTGGTCGACTCAATCGCGATTTTCCATTTGAACCTCAATATTGAATGAGCGGATGCGTGGACTATTTTTCCGAAGGGGATGCCTTCGACTGGTGTCCCATTCCACCATGGGTGCGCCATCTCGTGGGATTCGGCTATCTCTGGAAACAATGTGAATCCACGAAACGGCGCATCGCCCTCATCTCCATGCCATGTCCTTCACCCGGAGCGGGATTGGTGGCTTTGGGGGCGATGATCCATGGATTGGGAAAGGAGGCGGCAACCAACAACCTCGTCCACGAGAGGCTGATCTTCGGTTACGCCCGCGAATATCTCGAGAACTGCAGGAGATGCACGCTCGACGACTGTAATCCGGCCATCCGGGGCTGCGGCCTGAAAGTAAGGAACAACGGGATCATCCGATCGGTGAAACCGAGATCCCCTATCTTTGCAATTTCCGATGAAACCGATCTTCCGACCAACGCTCTTGTTCTAGTTGAAAGGACCAATCCATGTGCCGTTTGGGAAGTAGACGCAAAGCATATCGTCAATCTCTACCATGACGGCGGGATCCCTGCCGTATCTCCCGGCAAAGAATCCGGTCTGCGGGAATCAGGATACCAAGGCCTAGTTGAAGGCGCTCGGATTCTTCCCGGAAATCTCAGACAGTCATATTCGGGATTGGTTCTGGCCGGGCGCGCTGCGGGGGAAAGCGAAACACGGCGGATCTATGATACCACGTATTTTTCCGATGGGGATGAAACCTACACCGTGGCGGAGCTGCTATCCATCAAGGGCTGGTCGGATGCGACGATATCGAGGACGGCGTTCCATAATATCCGGAATGACAGACTGGACCACCAGGGAGCGAAGGCCGAGCTGGTGGTCGCTGACGGAGACGCGTCGTTTCTGAACGCCCTCGATTCCTTCAGGGAAAGTGATGTCATCGGCGTAATTGACAGGACTTCGGATCGGGACCGGCTGGAAGCGATCGGATTGAAGCTCACGGCGCTCCGGGAACGTTATCAGCCGGACACACAATCCAGCGGTTTGCCGCCTCTGGCGGTTCCCGGCATCTCCACCTTCATCCTGCAGAAGCAATGACCAGCGAAGGCTCCATCACGCGGCTTTTCGGATATCTGGCGGATCATCGATCTCGGAGGATCGAAAGGCACGAAATCAGTTCTCTGAAGTTCGGCGGCCTGAGGCGGAACCTGCGGCTTACGGCTGTCCTTCTTGCGGAAGAGGGCGACGACGAAGGGAAACAGCTTTCCGATGCTTTCCGGCGGCTCCTTTCGAAGCTGCTGACCTCCCCTGCGGAATTCGACGAGACGATCCCGGCGGCGATCGAAACCATCGGGAAAAGCGGGCGGCTGGAGACAAGATGGGGGCCACAGATTGGGACGGCCTACAATGCGGCGCTCGCAGAAGCCCGCGACCTCGTCGGCACACCAAATCCCCTCCGACGGAAACTGATGGAGATCCTCGCGGACTTGGCCGCCGAACAGGAGGATTTCCGGATCTATTGCCACCGCTCAGCGAGGGGCGATTTCGTGCTTCCTGATGGAGAGAGTGGCGACCCGCTACAGGATACTAGGCATTTCCTGCATACGCTACGGGAGTATCGCGAGGCGGATGTGTTTGGGGCTCTGGTCAAAGTAGGCCCTCTGCGCGCAAAAGGATGGGGGGCCGTTCCGGATGCCATTCTCACAGCGCCGCGCTTCGGCAGGCTCATACAGTTCGTGTGGAATGGATGCCACGATGAACCGGAGTTCGGCTATGACCCAGTAGCGGCGGCAGCCTCCGGTTTCGGACCAGTGGGACATGTCTCAGGCGCATCATGGCGGACGGAATTCATCCGGACGGACGACATCTCCACCGCCGGCTCCGGCTCCGATGAGGATGATCTCCGCCTGATCTCCCTAGCTGGAGAGGAGCGGAGGAACCTCGGCTCTGTCCTGCTTGCCCTCGACCATGATCTCGGAATCCTCTTTCCACCTCGGGCGGATGTCCTGAGCTTCGATCCGGCCGCGGCAGGGGAGGAGGATGGATCCATTGCCCACCGGTCTGCTGTCGATGGCCTCTCCGCCGGGATGTTTCTCATCGAGGTTCCAGCCCGGGAATCCTCTGGAGGGGCCACATATGCCGAAGAAGGGGAATACAGCCGCATCTGGAAGCAACGTCTCTTGGACGAACTTTTTTTTGGAGCGGGCCTCCTAGGCCGGCTCAGGAAAGCTGGAATTGATCTCATTCATCTGGAAAACAGTGTCAGGAACTGGGCTGAGCCTACAACTTCAGTCGTACATGCGCCCCAGAAAAGGAAGCATTTTGAGATCCTGATACGTCACTTGGACATCGAACAGCTGGAGCCATCATCAGGATCAAGTAGCAGAATCCCGTGGTGGATGGCGGCATGGCGCGAGATAACAAGAACCCGCAGCCAGGCGATCCAGAATGGTATACAGGAGCACAGGGTGGCGGAGGAAAAAATTCTGGAGAGTCTTTCCGCCAGATTGCCTGAGATCGTGGAAAAAGCCGGTAAGGGTAGAACTTTCCATCTTCCCTTTCCGAATGCGAACTGCTCACAAGATATGATTGCTTTCCATCGAATTCTGGCCGTCGACGAGGGCTTCTTTGCTCCCGCCGGAATTCTTCGGGTTATTCATGAAATTGAGGAGGTCGAACAATGGCGCGAATGATTCCTTCCTTCGTGGACGATCGTACCCCACCAGGGGAGCGGGAGGTGTTCCATCTCCTCGCCTCCGGTCCGGATGACTGGGTGGCGCTGCATGCGCTGGACCTGGCGCCCTGGAACAGGGGCCTGCGGACGGAGATCGACTTTATCGTCATCGCGCCGGAGGCGGGGATCCTCTGCATCGAGGTGAAGTCGCATGAGAACCTCGGCTTCGACGGGGAACGCTGGTTTCCTGACACGATCAAGCGCTCCCCCTTCAAGCAGGCGGCGGACGGGCGTTTCGCCCTGCATCGCGGCCTAGCAGAGATCGCCCCCCATCTGAAGGGCATCCCGGTGGTCCACGCGTGCATCTTCCCCCGGTCGCCTTTCGACATGCCGCCGAATTTGTCGGTGCAGCCGTGGGAGGTGATGGACATGCGGATGATTCGCACGTTCCCGGACGGGGGCTCATTCTGCCGTGCGCTGAAGTCGATGATCGGGCGGAGCATCGACGCGGATGCCCGCCTCCTGCCTCTGAAGCAGAGGATGTCGGCGGACCAGATCGGCAGCATCGTGAAATCCTGCGTGCCCATCCGGAAACGCCAGCCGGATGCGCGGGAGGAGATCCGGCGGAGGGAGGAAGAGATCGACAAGGTCCTGCGGGATCAGCAGAAGCCCGTGCTGCGCCTCTCCTCCTGCAACGAGCGGCTGATCGTCACGGGCGGGGCCGGCACCGGAAAAACCCTGATCGCGATGGAGGTAGCCCGGAGGGAGGCGGAGCGCGGGCGGCGGGTGGCGCTGCTGTGCTTCAACCAACTGGTGGGGGACTGGATGGAGCGAGCGATGCTGAAGGGCGGCCCGCCTCTGCCGAATCTCATCGTGGGGCGGGCGATCAAGGTGATGGCATCCCTGACGGGCACGGCCATCCCCGCGGAGCCCGCCGCGGGGTTTTGGGAAACGGAGCTGCCGCTGCGGCTGGAGGAGCGCCTCACGGACCCGGACTTCAGGCTGGACGCGTGTTTCGACTTCATGGTGGTGGATGAGGCGCAGGATCTGCTGGCCCGCCCCCGGATCTGGAGCTGTCTGATGGAGTTCCTCCACGGGGGGGCGGAGAAGGGCTCCTTCGCGCTGCTCGGCGATTTCAGGAACCAGGTGCTCTCGGCCCGTTCGGTCATGGACGGGATGCTGAGGGAACTGGAGGACGAGGCCCGTCCGGTCCGGTGGCACCTGGATGAGAATTGCCGGAACTACAGGATCGTCGGAAATACCGCCGTCCTTCTTGCGGGGATGGGAGGGTGCGTGTATTCCGCGTATCTCCGCACGGGGGGCGGCGTACACAACTATGGCATCCACTACTTTGAAGGGGATGTGGACCAGCTGGAGCAGCTCCGCCGCTGGATCGGTGAGTTCAAGGCGCAGGGTTACCGGTCTTCCGAGATCACGCTGCTTTCCTTCCGTGCGGACCATGCCAGCGCCGGGGCGCGCCTGCAGGCCGCGGGCCATAAAATACTTCCGGCCAGGCTTGCAGGGGATGCCATGTCCTATGCCAGCATCCATTCATTCAAAGGCATGGAGAACAAGGTGATCATCCTGACAGATATGGCTTTGGATGACCGTGATATGCAGCGCGACCTTTTCTACACCGCGATGACCCGCGCCACCGAGTGTGTCCGGATCCTCTGCGCGAAAGAATCCCAGACCATTCTCCTCCAATGGATGACGGGAGGAACCTTACTATGAGAGAACGATCCGAAATGATGGAATGTTTCCGTGGTGAGATCGTGGGGCCTTCCCGGCCAACCGCGGTTCCCGTGGAGATCAATTTCGCCGGAAACGATTTCATCGAGCTGGAACCCCGCCGCCGGGGTCCGGTGGTGTGGCGGCCGGACCCGGGCGGGGAACCGGGTGAAGTGCTCTACTACGACCGTGAATCCCCCCACCGCAAATACGGAGCCGGTCTCCTTCATCCCGCCGGGGCTCCTCCCCTGCCGCGGGGCCATGATCCCATGGGTTCCGAGACCAAGCCGGAGGAGGAAACCGCCGGCGGTCACGATGACGGGCAGGAAGCCCGCGATGCGGCCTCCGTGGAGGAGTCCGGAGATCCCGACGACGGCGCGGAGGATTTCGAAGTGACGGGGCCGGATCTGCGCCGCCCCTCCACCATCGGGATATCCTTCCGCGTGAGGTTGGAGCAGGGCGGCGGGATCGCCATCACCCTGCCCCGAGAGAAGCACTTCGGATGGCAGGCGGCCGGGAGCGCCCCGTTCCAGCTCAACGGCCGCTATGAATCCTGCAACCGCCGCCACACCGACGAGCAGGGCCTGCCGCAGGACCAGCCGATGTGGCGGAGGCATCCCGCCGTGCTCCCTGATGCGGGGATCTTCATACGCGCGGAGGAACTGACCGACGGCAGGGCGGTCCGGCGCCATGTGGTGATGCCGGAGCATTCCCCGCTGGCACTGCGGATCGACGTCTACCCCCGCGCGCTGAACAGGGAGGAGAACTGCTGGCTGCTCACGGTGGTTCTCAGGAACATGACCCCGATCACGGGAACCGCGGGGGAGCATCAGAGCGTGCTCTACCAGACGTATTTCGAAGTCGCCGCGAAGGGCGGGACGCTGGTCAAATATCCCGAGAGCGGAAGGCCGTTCGACCAGCTAGATGAGGATGAGAAATCGCTGGCGCTCCTTTACAGGGAGTCCGCCACCTGGGGTATCGGGCACGGCTGCGCGTGCGGCTGGGATGCGGAGCTGTCAGAGGCCCCGGAGTTCCTTTTCGCCGATGTGATGCCCGCGGTGGAGCTGCCCAGCATGACGCCCGATATCAAGGACGCGGACGGGAACCGGATCGAGCTCTCCATGCGCGCCTTGGCCGGTCTGACGGAAGATGGGACAGGCCCCGCCTGGCAATCCTTGGAGAACCTCTCCGCCGAGTATGAGGCATGGATCGAAGACCGCAGGACGGAGGCCGCATCGCTGGGGGACGGGCTCGGACCGGTGGCCATGCGCCATCTCGATGCCTGCGCGCGGTGCCTGGCGCGGATCGATGCGGGGATCTCATTGCTCAGGTCGGACGCGCGGGTCCGCCGTGCGTTCCGATTGGCGAATCTCTCGATGCTGCTCCAGCAGATCGGCACCAAGCAGCTCGACAGGCGGCCGCTCGAATGGAGCGCCCCCAAGAAGAGGGTGTCACCCGCGGGCGTGCACCGATCCCCGTGGGAGATCTACGAGGAGCAGGCGGAGAAGCCGGGCCTGGGATCGTGGCGGGCATTCCAGATCGCATTCCTGCTGATGTCGCTGGATGGCAGCCGGGACGGTGAATCCGCGGACCGCGAGATCGTGGATCTGATCTGGTTCCCCACGGGCGGTGGCAAGACGGAGGCCTATCTGGCGGTCATGGCGTTCTACATGTTCCATGAGCGCCTGCGGATGGGCCCGGGGCAGGCGGGACCCGCGCGGGATGGGACCAATGTGCTGATGCGCTACACGCTGCGGATGCTGACCACCCAGCAGTTCCAGCGCGCGGCCAGCCTGATCTGCGCGATGGAGTTCCTGAGGAGGAATCCGGCGGCGCAGGGCATCACGGAGATCCCCGGCAGGCGCTTTTCTCTCGGGCTGTGGATCGGTGAAGGAGGATCACCCAACACATTGCGGGGGGCGGAGCAGGAGATCCGCAGCTTCCGCACGGGCCACACCAAGGGCAATCCCCTTGTCCTGACGGAGTGCCCCTGGTGCCGTGCTGGCATCGGACGCTGCGAGGCCGCCGCGCCAAAGGGACTGTCGGAAAAGCAGTGGAACATGGAGCGGGTCAAAGGCATCGATCTGCAAACCCACCTCCTGCATTGCACGGATATCCGATGTGCTTTCGGCGATGAGCATCCGGATACATGGCTGCCGGTGGAGGTCATTGACGAGAGGATCTATCAGAATCCGCCGTCGCTGGTGATTTCCACCGCGGACAAGCTGGCGATGATCGCGTACCGGCCGGCAGCCGGCGCGTTGTTCGGCCGCAATCACAAGGGTGGCCGGCCGTGGCAGGAGTCGATGCCGCCGGGCCTGATCATCCAGGACGAGCTGCATCTGATCTCAGGCCCTCTGGGCACGATGTATGCGCTGTATGAGGGCGTCCTGGAGCGGCTCTGCTCCCATCAGCATGAGGGGAAATGGATCAAGCCGAAATTGATCGCATCCACAGCGACGATCCGAGGCGCCGGAGAGCAGGTCAAAGCCCTCTATGCCCGCACGGAAACGAATCTCTTCCCCGGACCGGGCCTGCATATGGGGGATTCCTTCTTCGGAAGGTACGCCAAGGAACCGGACGGGAAGCCGAGCAGCGGCCGGCTCTATTTGGGCATCCACGCGACCGACTATGGATCCGCCCTGACCACCCAGGTGCGCGCGTTCACGGCGGCGCTCTTCAGGCCCTTTTTCTTCGCGCAGGAAAAGCGGGATCCCTGGTGGACCCTGCTGGCCTTCTACAACAGCATCCGCGAGCTGGGCGGTGCGAAGACGCTTTTCGATTCCGACATCCGCTCTAGGCTGAAATTCGTGTTCAACCGGGAGGGAGGCGGCAAAGACGAGCGGCGGAATCTCAAGATCGTGGAGGAGCTCACCAGCCGCCTCTCCCAGGCGGAAATCGTGGGCATGATGGACAGCCTCTCCACCTCCTACGTGGAACCCGGGCAGGACGGGATCTTCGACGCCTGCCTGGCATCCAACATCATCGAGGTGGGAGTGGACATCGACCGGCTGTCCCTCATGGGGGTGGTGGGCCAGCCGAAGACCACGGCCACCTACATCCAAGTGACGGGCCGCGTGGGCCGCCGCTGGAAGGACCGCCCGGGGCTCATCCTGACGATCTACAATCCGTCGAAAAGCCGGGACCGCTCGCACTTCGAGCAATTCCACAGCTATCACCGCCGGCTTTACGAGCGCGTGGAGCCGACATCGGCCACGCCCTTCGCGCTTTCCGCGATCCAGCGGGGGCTCTGCGGCGCGCTGCTGACATGGGCACGGCAGCATTGCTCCTCCCCCGTCTATGATGCCGGGGCCTATCACGATGCGGTGGAGGCGGGCTACCAGCTTCTGCGGGAGCGCTGCACCGCCGTCCAGTCCGGCGAGGATCTGGAACGGTCGCTCAACGAGATGGAGCGCATCCGTGATGAGCTGGCAGAGAAATGGGATAGGAATCCCCAGGAATGGGAGAAATACCCCCCTGATCCACTTGGTGAATATCTCATGCTCTGGCCCGGGCAGTATGCCACCCGCATGCAAGCGGACAAGGGCATCCAGATCCCCACCAGCATGCGGCAGGTGGACCGCAGCGCGGAGCTGAGAATCCACGACGGTTACGCCAAGGCGGCGGAAAATCCGGCCAGCCCGACCAGCAATCCATAACCCCGCCCCCGATCATCATGGGAAACAAACAGATCCGCACCGGCCAGCTCATCGCCCCATTCGGCCCGGGGAGCCTCTATACCGACAGGACGGGCACACCTCAAGTGGTGTGCGGGCTCGACCACTGGTTCAAGAAATGGGACCAGACCCACGGGCTGGTGGACTGCGAGGATCGCGTGGAATTCGAGCATGCGGACCAGAGGCTGGCGGCATTGCTCCACGTGGACCGGTTCTGCACGCCTCCGGACCACCGAATGGCGGGCAAAAACAAGGCCGCCCCGCCCAACGCGTTCCTCAATATCCCCGCGCAACGTTTCCCCTGCTGGTACAGGCATACGGCGACGGGGGAATTGCACCGCTTCAATCTGGATTCCATAAGAACGGGCCGACCGAAGGGAGGCGGGAGATGGCAGCCGGTGCGCTTTGTGGCCGTATGCGCCGCGGGGCACCTTTGCGAGTTCCCGTGGAAGGAGTGGATCGGCTGCCAGTGCACGAACCATGAGGGCCTCCGTCTCACCGATCGTGGCGGATCCGAGCTCAGCAGCATCCGCATCGCGTGTGAGAACTGCCCCGCGGGATCCACCGGCAGGAAAGGGAAAAGCCTGGCAGGAACGACCATCAGACCGGATGCGGGAAAGCAAAGCACCTTCCAGAAAGCGGGGATCAACTGCCCGGGAGACAGGCCGTGGCTGGGACGCGGGGCGAATGAGGTGTCATGCGGCTCCCCGCTGGTGGGCGCGCTGATCAATCAGACGAACCTTTACTTCCCCCGGACGATCGCCGCCATCGGCCTGCCGGATCTGAGCCCCCAGAGCGACGCTGTCACCAGATTGAAGGGGGAGCTGGAAGGAGATCCGATGATCGCGATGGCGATGTCCGTCTGGAAAATGGGCAAGGAGGGACACGCTGCGGCGGCGGGAATGATGGAACCCGCCCTGCGGCAGCGCGGCATCCCCTTCGCCGAGGGCGATGTGCTGGAAGCCTTGGGCGCGATCTTCGATCCGGCCGCGGCCGCGCTCCCATCCGGAGCAGCAGTTCCCTCGGGGCAAGAGCCGGAGATCCTCACATTCCGGCGCGCTGAATTCGACATCATCAGGAACCAGGTGAACGATCCGGAACACATCAAGGACCTGCGGGTGATCCCCGCCGCGGTGCCCGACGATCTCACCCCGTGGTTCGGCAAGGTGAATCTCGTGGAGAGGTTGAGGGAAACGCGGGTGTTCTATGGCTTCGACCGGCTGGAACAGATCAACCCGACCCCGCTGGCGGACATGCCGGACAGCGCCATGAGGCAGTTGTTCCGCCATCCTCCGGCGCAAAGCCTAGACCGGTGGCTGCCCGCCATCAGAACCTACGGGGAAGGCATCTACCTGGAGCTCAGCGAGGAGCGCCTGGCATGGTGGCAGAGGGAGAAGGCGGGGCCGCTCGCGGCACGTCTGGATGACGCCTTCATCAGGCGGCTGGCGCAGGAAAGCAAGACGCTGCCGCCAAGCGACGCTCCGGGCCCGGCGTGGGCCACCCGGTATCTGCTGGTCCACAGCCTGGCCCACATCCTGATCAACCAGCTCGTCTATGAGTGCGGCTACGGGACCGCCTCGCTGCGCGAGCGCCTGTATGTTTCCGCGGACCCGGCCGCTCCGATGGCGGGCATCCTGATCTACACCGCGGCCGGAGACTCGGAAGGCACGCTGGGGGGGCTGGTGCGGCTGGGACGGCCGGACCGGCTGGGGCCGGTGGTGCGGCGCGCGCTCTCCCGGGCCTCATGGTGCTCCGCGGATCCCGTCTGCTCGGAGCACTTGGGCGGCCAAGGATCTAGGCTGGCCAATCTGGCCGCCTGCCATGCCTGCGTCCTGCTGCCGGAAACCTCCTGTGAGACGATCAATCAGGGCTTGGACAGGGCTATGGTGGTCGGGTTGCCGGACGACCGCAGCCTTGGCTTCTTCTCGGAACTTCTGGATGGGTTTGGGCTGGATCGAGTCGCTGTGTTCTAGCAAGCTCCTTCAGTCACCTGCTAGAAGTGATCTTACGAACCAAAAGCCCTCCATGTCCAACCCAAGGCTACAGCAATTTTCCACCGATCTCCATGAAGAGTTGCTCGCAAAGGCCGGCCTAGAGGCGGATCTCACGGACGAGGCGACTCGGGAGCAGCGGGAAGAGGCTTTCACTGAGCACGTAATCGGGCTGCTTGGTGATCATAATGAAGCTGACGGCGTAGAACTCGTGTCCTACGAGGCCCGTGGCACGCGCAAGGCCCCGGCAGCGAAAATCAACGCGTGGTCCCTCTCAGGAGACGGAGCTACCGCAGATCTATTCATCGTCCTTTACCATGGGACGGAAGGAGTGCCGGACGTGGGGTTGCCCGCCACCCGTTCCCATTTCCAGCTCGCACGTGGCTTCCTTGCACGTGCTTTAGATGATTTTCATGAGGCTACCGAAAAGGATTCACCCGGATATCCTGTCATGGAAAAACTTTCCGAGGCTAGGGATTCACTTACGACGGTGCGAATTTTCTTCCTTACCGATGGTGTAGTGCGTTCGTTGGACTTGGAAGAGGAGTCCTTCCCCGGCATCGAAGTTCGCTACGTCGTATGGGATCTGGACAAGCTTAGCCGACTGCGAGTGGGGGACCGTGAGGTGATCGAACTCGACTTCACCAATGACTATGAGGGCGCTATCCCTTGTTTGAGGTACGCGGATCCGACGGGAGAATATCAGACTTTTCTCATCTTCCTCCCCGCCCCGGTGCTGGCGCGCATCTATGGACTACACGGCCAACGTCTGCTGGAACGGAACGTCCGCGCCTTCCTGCAATCAAAGGGGAAAATCAACCGGGGGCTGCAAAAGACACTCAAAGAAGAACCTCATCGCTTTCTGGCATACAACAACGGACTGTGCTGCACTGCAGCCGAAGTTCGGGTGCGTGACAATTCTTTGGAGTGGGTGAAGGATTTCCAAATTGTTAATGGAGGCCAGACCACGGCATCCATCTATCATGCGCTGAAAAAGGAAAAAGTGGATGTCAGCCAAGTGGTGGTACAAGTGAAGCTATCCGTACTCAAAGATCCTGAAAAGGTCTCGGAGATCGTGCCTCTTATCTCCCGCTACGCGAATAGCCAGAACAAGGTCAACGGGGCCGATTTCGCCGCTAACGGCCAGTTCCACCAGACGTTGGAACAGCTTTCTCGTGCGATATGGGCTCCTGCCGTGAGTGGACTTCAACGGGGAACTCACTGGTATTACGAGCGAGCGCGAGGCTCCTATGCCGACGACAAATCCCGTCAGGGATCAGCGGCCCAGCGCCGGAAATGGGAAGTGGAAAACCCGCCCTCCCAGAAGTTCACCAAAACGGACCTCGCCAAGTATGAACATGCTTGGCTGGGTTTCCCCCATTATGTCTGCACCGGAGCGGAAAAAAATTTCAACAAACTGGCGGAGCGCATGGACCAAGACGGGGAACCTCTGGCCGATGTAAACTATTTCCAGCATCTCGTGGCCAAGGCCATCCTGTTCAGGTCCGCGGAGAAGATCTTCGCTTCTCTGGATCTGGTAGGTTTCCGAGCGAACAGCGTCGCATTCGCCGTCGCGTTGCTTTCGGACCGCTCCGGGATGCGTTTGGATCTGGGGAAAATATGGACAGATCAACGACTGTCCCCCTCCGTCGTCGAAGCGTTGAAGGCGGCGTGCATCGGAGCGCACCAGCACATCTCCGGAGCCCAAGGAAACCCCGGGGAACAATCGAAGAAACCCGATTTCTGGGAAGCTTTCCGGAAAGGCGGATTGGAACTACCCGGTGCATGGGAGAAGGAATGGGCCGAATCATCGTTTGTGGCACCCACCAGCGAAGAAGATGCCCTGTCCGCCGAGTGGGAGAGTATTCGGACGCAGTTCCTCAATGACGCCCGCACCATTCATGCTCTTGAGGCATACACCAATCGCACATGGGTTCCGAAGTATCGGCGTGCCTCCGTAGCAGCACTGGCAGCCCTAGATTGGAAGTCGCTGAAGGGAAAACCCGGTATCGGTGTTAAGAAGCTCAGAGCGTTGGTAGAGATGTTCGCTATTGCCGCCAGCGACCTGTGAGAGAAGGAAGGATCAAGGCCGTTCCTAGGAATACCTAAACTTGTTCCTGGACGGTCCGAGAAGCATTGATAGCGTCGGCCCGTGTCGGACAATGATCACAGAATCCCCGTAGTAGATCTATTCTCCGGACCTGGAGGTCTGGGGGAAGGTTTTTCTCGTTATCCATTCGAGGGGCATCCGGTATTCCGCATCTGCATTTCCATTGAAATGGAGGAGAATGCCCATCGGACCCTAACCACCAGAGCGTTCTACAGGCAGTTCAAGCCAGAAGAAGTTCCCGAGGCTTACTACAAACACCTCCGTGGCGAAATCTCCCAAGAGGAAATGTTCGACTGGGACGACAGATGCAAGGAAGCGGCCGAGGCGGCAAAGAGTGAGGCACACCGGATCGAAATCGGAGACAGGCCTGACGAAAAACCGGATGTGAGGAAAAGGGAGCGGGTGCGAAACCTTATCGAAGAGCGCATCCGTGGTCATAAGAATTGGGTTTTAATCGGCGGCCCTCCGTGCCAAGCCTACTCCCTCGCGGGCAGATCCCGCAGACTGGGTGTCGTGAGGAAAGCAGAAGAAACCGCAGCCCAATTTCAATTCAGGAAAGAAGCAGCAGCCGCCGAATTTGAGAAGGACCACCGCCACCTACTCTACCGTGAATATCTCTCGATCATTGCGGACCATTGGCCTCCTGTGTTTGTGATGGAGAACGTGAAGGGACTTCTCTCAGCCAAGCTGGAAGGCGAACCAATTTTCCCATTGATCCATGAAGATCTCACTGATCCTAATGCCGCATTAAACCGATTGGCGCAAGGTAGCACATACAGTGTTTGCTCGTTGGTGGTTACAGGAACCTCTATAGGAGAGGGTCTTGAAGCTCCGGACTACCTCCTGAAATCAGAGAACTACGGAATTCCCCAGCGCCGACACCGGGTTATTCTGCTTGGCATACGGAACGATGTCGAAGTCGACATACTCCCCACCCTGCTTCCATCAAAAGGGCCAAATTTAAGTGAACTATTCAACGGGCTCCCATCTCTGCTGCCGACCGTATCTAAACCATCGGGCACCCTACTGAAAGATGTTGCCGCCGCGATAGCTAAGTCTTCATGGCTCAAATCGCTGACATCTTCGAAGACAGAACCGGAGGCCGGAAAGTTCAAAGAGATTCAAAAAAAGATTCACGAAGCGGCCGCAGCGATTGCCGCCTCAAATCTGGACAGCGGCGCTGAATTCATAGCGAAAACCAACATGACGCCCGTCCCGGGTGAATTGGGAAGGTGGCTAGCAGACTCTCGACTAGGCGGAGTGTGCAATCACGCCACCCGCTCACACATGGACTCTGATCTGCATCGCTACCTCTATTCCTCCGCATTCGCGAAGATAATGCATCGCTCTGCCAAACTGGAGGACTTCCCGGACCCTCTCCTTCCAAATCATTCCAACGTTCAGGGCGATGAAAAAGATCTTAGAAAATTTGCTGATCGTTTTCGAGTGCAGTTATCCGACAAGCCTGCGTCCACAATCACGTGCCACATTTCCCAGGATGGTCACGCCAACATCCATCCTGATCCGCTTCAGATCAGGAGTCTTACAGTCCGCGAAGCTGCACGCATACAGACTTTTCCGGATAACTATTTTTTTGAAGGAAGTAGAACGGCTCAATACCGGCAAGTAGGAAATGCAGTCCCCCCCTTCTTGGCTCATCAGATTGCCTCAATAGTTTCTGGTATACTCCGGAAATCAGGCACTTCGATCGATAGGAACTTAATGAATTCAGCGCAGCAAAAAATAAGTTGATGCAAAATTCGCTCTTCTCTACCCAGAGCCTCCTTGATGAATGGAAGAGCGAATTTTATTGAAGCTGCCACTCGGACTCGGGCACAAGTTGCCAAATATTGCCTGTCCAATTGCAGTCTGATGATCTCGATCTCAAATTAAGCCAACTTGTGCACCGAGCATCGCTCGTTCAATGGATAGTCGGTGGTGGACAGCTTCCGCAGGATACAGCATTCGATCGCGAATCCCCCCGTTTTCAGCGCGCTTGAAAGCTTCCACTGCAATTTCTCTCCAAACTTGAAACTCCCAATTTTCATAATCATCGGGATGCAAGCCGGGATTAAGCCAACATAGTGCCCACCAAGCACCTAGAAATACCTCAGTAGAAGCGTCATTGATTCCTAGAGTCATCGCGACTTCCAGCCTCAGATGAGCCTCTTCTCGGGAATTCGGGATAAGATTGTATGGAAGTTCTTCTCTGTTTTCTTCTTTTTTCATTTTTCTCGGGGTATGGGCGGATCTGGCCAAATGCTCCGAGCATCCAACCTGATCCGCTCTTTATTATTTGCCTACTCCCCTACGAATGAGGACTACGTTCAGTCCCTTTACTGGTACCTTGGGATCATCCGACCGATCTCGGAAGCGATCCTACATGACAGCACCCACGCTTACCGTCCCAACAGGGGCATCGATTCCGAAATCGAGGAGTTCCGGAAAGCTGTCATAGTCCAACCTGGAGGACGCCCCGTCACTGTTGCCCAAGAGGACATCGTCGAATGTTTCGATAACGCACCGATTGCCCTCGTCCTCAATTACCTGCCCCCGTTCACCAGGAAGCAGGTGACAATCCTTCTCCAGAGATACCGGGAAACCGTCCGGGTCAGGGACCGATACCCACACGGAGGACCACAAGGCCATCCCGCTACTTGCGCCCTTGTGAATATGACCATTGACCACCTTCTCGCACCGATCCGAAAGGACTATACCGGGAGGGCGTTCATCATCACCTATAGCGACGACCTGACGATCATCGGCGACTCGATCACCGTTCTGGAAGTCACTCAAGCCATCCGTAGGGCGTTCGCGCGCCATGGTTTGCAACTGAACCAACTCAAGAGCCGCAGGACACCCATCATCCCGGGCTCGAAGATCGTCCTTCTGGGCTACGAGTTCGAGTGGGGCTATGATATTAACAAAGCACCGATCATCCGGCCGAAACGGGGAGCGTATGAGAATCTCTCCGACAAGATTGGGTCTGCCGACACCCACTTCCGAATCCGAACCGTCATTCAGGGATGGAAAGCTTGCTATGGCTGGACCAATGACCCCGAACACGCAAGCAGAACAAAACAGGCGATCGATGAAGGACTCCGCCGTCATTCATTCACGCCGACCGCAACAGCTAGCCCCTCCTTAAGGGGGAATCCTTAATTATCAGGCACGCCGACGTGCCGTAGGGCTCCGAAGCCCAGTTCTGCTGATCCTGATGCAATCCGCGGCGGTCGCACCGAGTGGCCGCCGTCCTGTCTTCTGCCGTCTTCACAATTACCCTCCTGATTCGAGCCACCAGCCGGTTCGGACACTACATCGACAACAAACCATAATCGTATGAATCAACCGACTACATCACCTGGCATTTTCCCGGGACCTTCCCACATATCATTTCCTCAGACCTTGGTCTCTGGAGCGGTCAACCCACCGGGTGCACCTGCTCCGGCACCCGCTCCGGCACCTGCTCCGGCACCTGCTCCGGCACCTGCTCCGGCACCCGCTCCGGCACCTGCTCCGGCACCTGCTCCGGCACCTGCTCCGGCACCCGCTCCGGCACCCGCTCCGGCACCCGCTCCGGCACCCGCTCCGGCACCCGCTCCGGCATCTCAGTCTGCCTTCATGCCGTTTCCGATGCTGCCTCCAGCACTTCCACGGAACATTGCTGGCGAGGAGATCCGTGTGTCGACAAGATACTACCACCGTAGGATGTATGATCTCGAGCGTGCAAAGACCTTGGAGAATCGCCTGCGGAAGGGAGCTCACTTCCTTCCTGTAGTTCTCTTCGAAGAACCGGATGGGAGCCTTCATCTCGTTGATGGTCTCCATCGTCTTATCGCCTTCCGTGCTCGTGGTACGGACATCATTCCTGCGATCATCTGCACCGACCTCGGACAGGCGCTCACGGTGGGGATTGCGATGAATAGTCCAAAAGACGGAAAACAACGCCACGGGCTGGATGCCAGTAAAGGCCTCAGTCTTCTTGCGACCGCTCTCGGACGCAAAATCACTGAACCCGAAGCTGCTTCCCTCGGACTTCGTCTCGAAGACCACGAGATCCTTACCCCGACCGCACTGAATCTCTATCCGCCAATCACACTGCCTGCCCCTTCGCCAGTTGGCCTCAATAAGAGGCCAGGCGAGATGATAGGGCAAGGAGCCAGGCGTTCCCGGAGGCACCGACCCTAATCGGATGGCACCGACAGACTCCCACTGAAGATGCACCCTGAGGACACGCCTCTCAGGGCGCTTTTTGGTTCAGCTAACTGAAGCAATGGTCCTGAGCAAAGGAGAGCAACACGGCACTTAAAATCACTCGCGAAATACTTTCTCATGGAATGGCCGAGGAATCACTGAGGGTCATGAGCGCCCTGAAAAAGTGGCCGAAAAATGGCCGAAGATCGATTACTGAAAACGAAAAAGGGAGCCTCAATGGCTCCCTAACTCGTTCTTCGTAAAGAAGTGCTCGAAAGAGGACTCGAACCTCCACGGGGTTGCCCCCACTAGAACCTGAATCTAGCGCGTCTACCAATTCCGCCATCCGAGCTGATGACTTTTCCCGGCGGGTTGCACCGGGGCGCACAAAACAGCATGGCCGCCCGGGGAATGCAACACCGATTTCAAAGATCTTTTTCCCCGGCTGAACAACCGCTCCGGGCAGTGCCGCTTTCGACGTTGCCACCCCGCCGCACAACCTCCATTTTCTCCGCCATGCAGAAGGCCACGCCGCTCATCCTCGTCCTCATCCTGGCAGTGACCGCCACGGTCCTGTCCCTGCGCCCGAAGCAGGAGAAACCGGCGACCGCCCCACCCGCCACCGACGCCCCGGCCGAGCAGAAGGCTGCCGCTCCGGCGGATCCCGCACCTGCTCCGGCGCAGACGGAAGCAGCGCCCGCCGTGGTGGCAAAGCCATGGCCGCAGGAGGCCTCCGACATCAAGCCGGATGAGGGCGCGACCTTCGGCAAGCTGCCGAACGGCTTCCGCTACATCGTCTATCCGAACGTGGAACCGCCGAAGCGCGTGTCCATGCGCCTGCATGTGGCCGCCGGCTCGCTGATGGAGGCGGACGACCAGCAGGGACTGGCGCATTTCCTGGAGCACATGGTGTTCAACGGATCGAAGAATTTCACCTCCGCGGAGCTGATCCCGAAGATGCAGCGGCTGGGAATCGCCTTCGGCGCGCACGCGAATGCCTACACCTCGTTCGACGAGACGGTTTACATGCTGGACCTGCCGGATCTTTCGAAAGACACCCTGGACCTGGGTTTCACGGTGATGCGGGACTTCGGCGACGGGGCGAAGCTGGAGGCGGATGAGATCGACAAGGAGCGCGGCGTGATCCTTTCGGAAAAGATGAGCCGGGACTCCGTGGACTACCGCCTGATGGAGCAGCAGTACCAGAAGTTCCTGCCCGGCTCCCTGGTGGCGAAGCGCTTCCCCATCGGCACCGAGGAGGTGATCAAGAGCGCGACCCGCGAGCGGTTCACCGACTTCTACACCCGTTACTACACTCCGGAGCGCATGACCTTCGTGGTGGTGGGCGACATCGACGCGGCGGAGATCGCGAAGCGGGTGGAAGCCGTCTTCGGCGACATGAAGAACCCGACCGAGCCGGGGAAAAATCCGGACCTGGGGGCGATCAAGTCGCCGGAGGGCATCGAGGCCAGCGTCTTCGCGGACAAGGAAGTGGACTCCACGGAGGTCTCGCTGATGCTGACCCGCCCGTACGTCCAGAAGCCGGACACCACGGCGAACCGCACGGAGCGCATGCCGCTGGGGCTGGCACACTCCATCCTTTCCCGCCGCTTCGACCAACTGGCGAAGCAGGAGAACTCGCCGATCACGACCGGCTCCGCGGGCGACTTCGACCTGTTCAACTACCTGGAGCTTGGCTCCATCGACGTGACGGCTGCCGACGACCGCTGGCAGGATGCGGTGCCGGTGCTGGAGCATGAGTTCCGCCGCGCGCTGGAACATGGCTTCACGGAGGCTGAACTGGCGGAGGCGAAGGCGAACCTGATCAATGCCTACGAACAGGCGGTGAAGCAGAAGCCGACGCGGAAATCCGAAGGGCTGGCATCCTCCCTCGCCCGCATGATCAATGACGACAAGGTGTTCTCCACCCCGGAGACGAACCTGGAGATCGCACGGAAGGCGCTGGACGCCATCGACCTGGCTGAAATCCATGCGGCGTTCAAGACGTTCTGGAACGCGCCGGGCTACCACCTGACGCTGACCACCAAGGAGAAGCCGGAAGGCGCGGAGGGCACCCTGGCCTCCCTCTATCAGGAAGCGACCGGACAGCCGGTGGAAGCTCCCGCCGCGAAGGCCGTCGAGCCGTTCGGCTACACGGATTTCGGCAAAGCCGGAACGGTGGCGACCCGCAAGGAAATCGCCGATCTGGGCATCACCCAACTGGTGCTTTCCAACAAGATCCGGGTGAACCTGAAGCCGACGGATTTCGAGAAAAACAAGATCCGCGTCTCCGCCCGCATCGGCTCCGGAAAGCTGAGCCAGCCGAAAGACAGCCCGATGTTCGATGTATTCGCCTCCGCGGTGTTCGACGGCGGTGGCCTGGGCAAGCACTCCAACGATGACCTGCAGCGCATCCTTGCCGGGAAGAACGTGAACAGCAGCTTCGGCATCGGCGAGGACGCTTTCGTGCTCGCTGGCACCACGACTCCGGCGGACTTCCTGCTGGAACTGCAGTTGCTGGCGGCCACCCTGACGGACCCGGGCTACCGGAACGAGGGGCTGTGGCAGTTCCAGAAGATGATCCCGACGATCTACCAGCAACTGAAGCACACCACCTCCGGCCCGGAGCAGGAGATGAACGCGTGGCTGCACGGGGGCGACGCCCGCTTCTCCGTGGCTCCCCAGGCAAAGCTGGTCTCCTACACCATCGCGGACGCGAAGAAGTGGCTCACTCCGGAACTTACGAAGGGCTACCTGGAACTCAGCATCGTGGGTGACTTCACGGTGGATGAGGTGCTGCCCGGCATCCTTTCGACCTTCGGTGCGCTCCCACCGCGGGCCGCGGCCCCCGCCCCGCTCGACGCGGCGCGCGTGGTGAAGTTCCCGAACGCACCGGGAGAGAAGACCTTCACCTTCGAGTCGAAGATCCCGCAGGCCGTCGCCTCCACCGTGTGGAAGACCGGCGGCATGCGGAACAACATCCCGGAGTTCCGCCGCTTCAACATCCTCTCCACCATCTTCGAAAACCGCATCCGCGAGGAGATCCGCGAGAAGCTGGGAGCCTCCTACAGTCCGAATGCCGGTGCCTCCGGATCGGACGCGCTGGACAACTTCGGCTACGTGATCGGCCAGAGCGTCGGCAAGCCGGAGGACCTGGAGCTGCTGCTGAAGACGATGCGGGACATCGCCCACGAGCTTTCCGAAAAGGGAGCGACGGAGGACGAACTGGACCGCGCGCTGAAGCCGACGCTGGGCATGCTGGAGAAGTCCACCCGCGACAACGGCTACTGGCTCAGCACCGTGCTCAGCCAGTCCCAGGCGGATCCGAAGCGGCTGGACCTGGCCCGCGCCCGGGACCAGGACTACCGCGCGATCAACCTGAAGGAGATCAACGCACTGGCGAAGAAATACCTCGCGGCGGAGAACGCGCTAATGATCTCCATCAAACCCGCGCCCGCTCCCTGAGCCATCCTTTCCCGCCATGGAACCCATCACCCTGCGGCCCCTGGGCGGCGCGGATCTGCCCGCCGCAGCGGAGTTGCTGGGTTTCCTCAATCCATCCACCCCTTGCGGGACACTGCGGGAACGCCTTGCCACCATCCTCGCGGAGCATCCGCACTACCGGCTGACGGGCGCGTTTTCCGGTGAACGGCTGGTGGGGCTGACCGGTGCGTGGATCGCCACCAAGGTCTGGTGTGGCAAGTATCTGGAGGTGGACAACCTGGTGGTCCACCCGGACGCGCGTGCCGCAAAGATCGGCACGCGCCTGATCGAAAATCTGGAAGCGACCGCCCGGGCGGAGGGTTGTGAAATCCTGGTGCTGGACAGCTACACATCGAACCATCCGTCCCACCGGCTCTACCATCGTCTGGGATTCGAGATCTGGGGATTCCATTTCGTGAAGCCGCTCAATCCTACCTAGTGCAATTTCCCTACCCTTGATGAGAGAAGAGATTTTCAACCACAGATGAACGCGGATGTACGCAGATAAATAAGAGGATTTGGATGGATCTCTTCGACCTGCGTACATCCCCGTCCATCTGCGGTTGAATTGCATTTCGGCAGTTTGTTTTGGCAATGGGTCTAACAAAGGATAATTAGCCGGTAGTCTCCCGGGAACCGCCGCCGGGCCGTCATGCGCATCGCCATCGTCCACTACCACCTCTCTCCCGGCGGGGTCACGACCATCATCCGCGCGGCGTGCCGCGGATTATCTACGGCGGGGGTGCGCCATGTGGTGCTATGCGGCAACGCGCCTGCGGAGGATCTTCCGGCACGGCTCGTTCCGGATCTTGCCTATCTCCGGACCAGTGCGCGCCCGGCGGAGTCACTGCTGGAGGAGATGCGGGATGCGGCGGAGGAGGCACTCGGCGGGCCGCCGGATGTCTGGCATTTCCACAACCACTCGCTGGGCAAAAACATCCTGATGCCCCGGGTGGTGTCCCTGTTGGCGGAGGCGGGAGACAGGCTGGTTCTGCAACTCCATGATCTGGTGGAGGACGGGCGACCGGGGAACCATCCGCTGGTGGCGGAGCAGCCGTGGCTTTATCCACTGTCACCACGCGTCCTGTATGCGTTCATCAACGGAGCCGATCATCGGCGGTTCCTATCCGCCGGAATGCCGGAGGAAAACACGATCCTTCTTCCGAACCCCATTCCCGGAGCGGCGGCCACCCTCCCTGCCCCAAAGGAAAAACCACCGCTCATCCTTTATCCCACGCGGGCGATCCGGCGGAAGAACCTGGGGGAGCTGCTGCTGCTGTCCATGTTCGCACCGGAGGACACCCGCTTCGCCATCACACGGGCCCCGGAAGATCCCGCCGCGCGCGCCATCTACGATCACTGGAAATGGCTGGCGGAGGAAATGGAGCTGCCCGTCCAGTTCGAGGTCGTGGACCGCACCACTCCGGATGGGGAAAGCGATGCTTCCTACGCCTCATGGATCGAGGCTTCCAGCCACTTCATCACGACCTCCGTGGCGGAGGGATTCGGCATGATCTTTCCCGAGGCCGCCGCACTCGGGAAGCCGGTCATCGGGAGGGAACTCGAAACCCATCCGCGGTCCGGCGGCAGTCCGATCTATCAGAACATCCTGGTACCTGGGGAATGGATGCCTCCTGGAGCGCTGCGACGGCATCTTTCCCGTCACCTCGGTGAGACCCACCGGCTCTACAGCCGCACGCTCGCCCCGGAAGATACTGACGCCGCCATGGCGGCATTGCTCCATGACGGGCATGTGGATTTCGGCAACCTGCCGGAGACCCTGCAACGGGAAGTCCTCATGCGCCTGCGTGATGATGCATCGCTCCGTCCCATCATCGGTGAGAAGCCCCCCGACGAATGGATGCGGGACGCGCTGGCACAGCCGCCTGCTCCCTACACGGGTCAGGGCATTCCGGACGGAGAGTACGACAGGGAACTCATCTCATGCTACGCATCGCTGTCCGGGCGTCCGGCAGGTGGCGTGGGGCATGTCGATCCGGAGCGAGTGCTGGACGCCTACCTTTCACCGGAGAATTTCCATTTCCTCCGCACATCCATCGCGAAAATCCGCGCGGTCATCTTCGACATCTACGGCACGCTGCTCATCGCCCCGCCTGGAGCGGTAAGGCATGATCCGGCGTTCGATCCGGTGTTGCGGGAAATCCTTTCCGCAGCCGGGCATGATCTCGGGGATTCACCCACGACCGTGCTGCATGCGGCCGTCCACCGCCACCATGCGGCGTCCGGGCATGCCCATCCGGAAATCGATCTGGCGCAGGTCTGGCAGGAAGTGCTGGGCACCACGGAGGATGTGACAGATCTCATCACGGCGGTGGAGAATGCATGGCATCCGTGCGAGCCGATGCCCCGTGCGCGGGAAACGCTGCTGCGTCTTTCCGCAGAGGGCGTGACGCTCGGCGTGCTGTCGAATGCCCAGGCGAACACGCTGCCCGCCCTGGACGGCACGCTCGGCGCGGTCACCCCTCTGCTGGCCCCGGAGCTGACCGTCCTGTCCTACCAACATGGCATCGCAAAGCCATCCCCGGAGCTGTTCCAACTGCTGGCGCGGAGGCTGGAGGCGCGCGGCATTTCCCCGGCGGAGACGCTTTTCGTCGGGAACGATCCGCGGCAGGACATCCTGCCCGCGCAGGCGGCGGGATTCCGCACCGCGCTCTTCGCCGGCCATCCCGGTTCCATCCGTCCCGGGGAGTGCACGCCGGATCTCACACTTCGGAGCTTGTCCGAAATTCCGTCCGCGACATCATCTTTCTAGCCCGGAGACCACCATGCACCGCCGTTCTTTCCTGAAGACCACCGCCGCAGCAGCCATCGCCGCACCTTTCGCCAATGCCGCCACGACGGCTGCCGAAGGAGCGAAGATGAAAGTCGGCTTCGATAATTTCTCGATCCGCGCGCTGGGACTGAAAGCCGGAGCGCTCATCGACTACGCGGCGGAGCAGAAAGTGGATTGCCTGCTGCTTTCCGACCTGGATGTGTATGAGAACCACACCGACGCTTACCTCGAGGACCTGCGGAAAAAGGCGGCGGACCTGAACATCGCGCTCTACGCCGGGACCGGCGGCATCTGTCCCACCGCGCACCGTTTCTCCGACAAGTGGGGCACGGCGGAGGAACATCTGAAGCTGACCATCCGCGTGGCGAAGGCGCTCGGTTCACCGGTGGCGCGTTGCTACCAGGGCTTCGCCGATGACCGCAGGAGTCCCGGCGGCATCAAGGCGCGGAACAAGGACACGCTGGCGGTGCTGAAGAACGTCCGCAGCTTCGCCATCGACCACGGGGTGAAGATCGCCATCGAGAACCACGCGGGGGACATGCAGTCGTATGAACTGCGCGACCTCATCGAGGAAGCGGGCCGTGACTTCGTCGGCTGCACCATCGACAGCGGCAACGCCGCATGGGCGCTGGAAGATCCCATGGAGAATCTGGAAGTGCTGGGACCCTACACCGTCTGCTCCGGCATCCGGAACAACATCATCTGGGAGGATGGCGACGGCGCGCAGGTCGCGTGGACGTCCATCGGCGAAGGGCAGACGGACATGAAGGCGTATGCGAAGCGATTCGCGGAACTGGCTCCCGGCGCGCCTTTCATCCTGGAGATCATCAGCGGGATCAACCGCCCCTTCACCTACCTGAAGCCGGAGTTCTGGAACGGCTACGAGAGCATCTCCGCGCGGGGCTTCGCGAAGTTCCTGGCTCTGGCGAAACAAGGGAAAGCCATCCCACCTTTCAAACCGGAGGGAGACAAGAAGGCGGCGGAGCAGGCCTACCAAAAAGCGGAGCTGGAAAGGAGCATCGCCTGGTGCCGGGAGAATCTGTGACCCCGCTTCTCCAATTTGCTGATGCCATGGTGTCCTGATTATGAGGCAACAGGGGATGTGGGGAAGCCGCCCGCGTCATGCCAACCGGCCCGTGGAAGAAGTTGATATTTCCCTCCGTCATCGAGGGCCGGATGGGAAGCCGGGGGCCCACTCACGCTCCACCCGCATGGCGGCACTGCCCTGCAACTGGCTGGAGAGGCTTTTCCCGTCGCCGGATTTCGCGGTGATGACGGCGTCCCACTCTTCCTTCAGAACCACGGGATGAATCAGTGAAAACCAGAGTTTCCCCGAACTGATGGAAATCCGCCCCTCCTTCACATCATCACCCAATAGGCCGCTTCCGGCACTATCGACCAATCCGGAAAGGGAAAACGCGCCACATGGGTGCCCGCCCACCGCTTCCGGTCCGATGAATTTCAGCCGGATCTCCCCTGTGGCACCTTGAAACCCTACCATCGCGAGATGGGGACCGGACAGCACCACTTCATCCCCGGACTGAAGGCGCTTTTTCCCAAACCAGAACGGCCGGGGCATGATGCAGTCGTCCGAGAAACCCTGCCCGGGATCCGTGCCGGCCGCCACCATGGAGGAGAAATCCCGGGCGGTCCCGGACGGAGTCCATTTCCCATCCTTCCGCACGAAGTCCTTTTTGGCGCCTTTCCGGACGACTTTCTTCGCCTCTTCCGGATCCTTCCCTTCCGGGAGATTGTCCGGGATGAAGGTCCGGTCCCGGGAGGTGACGGAGATCATCCCGGAGCGCAGCTCCAGTTCCCGCCGGTTCTCAAACTCACCGGAAATGGGCACACCGCCGGACCCGAGCAGGCTCGACTCGAAATACCTCCCCTTGATCCTGGATTTCTCCACCACCCGCACCGTGAGGTGGGAGGGAAACGGAAGATCCTTCCTGAATAGGTAGCCTTCCGCGGTGTGGTCCACCAACGGCTGGAGGTCGGCATCCGGAGCGATCTCCGTATCCCGGGCGTTCACGCGGTCGGTCAGATCCGCCTTCACCTCCTCCACAGCCACCTGGGCCTTGGAGGCGATCTCCTTCGCCTTGTCGCACGATGGGAGGGAAAGGCAGCAGGCGGCCAGAAAGAGGATGCGTTTCATCACTTCAGATTCCGTATCCGTTCATGCAGTCGAGCCGCTGGTTCATCTCGATGGCGGGGTTCTCCTCACGCGCCTGGCCGACGACCACCGCCGGAACACCGGCGACGGTTTTGTGGGGAGGCACGTCGTTCAGGACCACACTGCCGGCACCGATCTTCGCCCCGGTCCCGATTTCCACGCGGCCGAGGATCTTGGCCCCCGCACCGATGAGCACTCCGGAACGGACGATGGGATGGCGTGCCCCGGTCTGCTTACCGGTGCCGCCCAGCGTCACCTCATGGAGGATGGAAACGTCATCCTCGATGATCGCCGTTTCACCGACGACGAAGGAGGTCGCATGGTCCAGCAGGATGCCACTGCCGATGCTGGCGGCCGGGTGGATGTCCACGGCGAAGGCCTCGCTCGCCAGGCTCTGGAGGTAGAGCGCGAGCCAGCGCCGCCCGTCCAGCCAAAGCTGGTGGGACACCCGGTAGGTGCTGAGGGCGAGGAAGCCCTTGAAGAAAAGCAGCGGTTCCAGCGGTGAGAAGCACGCGGGATCCCGCTCGAACATGGCCAGCAGATCCCGCGAGGCGGCGCACACGGTGAGCGGATGTTTCTCGAACACCTCCGTCAGCATCGGCTCCATGCTCTGCCGCGGCATGTCCTCGCGGGCCAGCCTGCGGGAAAGCCGGGCACCCAGGGCCGCCCCCATGCTCTCGCGGGAAATGATGACGTCCTCCAGCAGGTGGGCGAGGTGCGGCTCACTCTCCCGGATGACCGCCGCTTCGGACCGGAGGGACTCCCATAGATCATTGACACCGATCGTGCTGGCGGGTGGACCGCCGATGTGTTGGGATTCGCTCATGAAGATCTCGCAGAAATTGGAATACGCATGCAGGGCCCTCGCCCAGCTCGCGAAGGTCCATGACGGGAGGAGTCTTACACGGCTTGAGGAAATGGCGCAACGGGAAGCCGTATCGGGAAATTTCCTCGTGCAGATCCTCAATGACCTCCGCCGTGCCGGACTGGTGGACAGCCGCCGCGGAAAAGCGGGCGGATACCTCCTTGCCCGGCCCGCCGACGCAATTTCCCTGCGCCAGATCGTGGAAGCGGTCGATCCCTCCGTCCTGCAATGCGGGGTCTCCACCGAGGGGGAATCCGGAGCGGCCGTGCGCCTGGCATGGGAGAACGTCTCGGTGAACCTGCGAGCCTCCCTGGACAAGATCTCGCTGGAAAGCATGGTCTCCGGGCAGGGCGCGCCGATGTTCTACATCTGAGGAAAAGGTGGGCCGCGGGAGTGCCGGACGCCAATCCTTAAGACTTCCAGATTATTTCACTGGCCGAAATTGACGATTTGCGGTAAGGACCGGGTTGCCCTCATCCCCTTTCCCGCCATGTCCGCACCCGCAGAACACACCCACCACATCAAACTCCGTTCCACCCAACTGGAGATGCAGTCCGGCAGCCAGCGTGTGGATGACTACGACAACAAGCTGAAGGCGGCGGAGGCGGAACTCGGCCGCATCCAGCAGGAACGCGAGGAACTGGAACGCAAGAAGCGGGAGCTGGAGGAACTGACCGCGCGCAAGCGCTCCTTCCTGAGCCAGCAGGTCGAACTGACCGAAAAACTCTCCAATGCGCTGGTCCTGATCGACCGTGAACTTTACGCGATCCGCCAGGAGGCGGACGAGCTGGAGCAATGCCGAGTGTGCTTCGCCGCGCACCTGGACAAGATCCAGAAGTTCAACCCGGAGAACTGGACCCGCGAGAACCTCGCGGAGAAGCTGGAGCGCGCCACGATGGCCACGGACATCGCCGCGGACGAATATGACCAGGCGGCGGCCCACTTCGAGAACGGCCGCAGCGGTGCCATCTTCGGCCGGGCATCCAAACGCGCCCGCACCGCCAAGGGCACCTCCTCCGAGTTCAACGTGAACCTGAAGAACGGTTTCGCCTTCAACCTGCCGGTCATCGTGCTGGGCGCGATCGCCCTGCTGGCCTATCTGGTGAAGTAACCTCCCTTTTCCGATGAAAGCGCAAACGCCATCGCTCTTCAAGGACGAAGCGGAGCTGGAAAGCATCCGCGAAAAGCACAAGCTCCTCCTCCAGGCGGAGAAGAAGCTGGCTGGCGTACCGAAGAAGCTCCTCAACGAGAAGCTGGAGCAGGAGCGGACGATGCCTCCCCTGCCCGGCCTGGAGGAACGTGAGCGCCTGAACCAGTACGAGCAGATGCTGGCCACGCGCAAACAGTACCGCAACGTGATGCGCGCCCAGAGCATGAGCCTGGTGCTGCTGTTCATGCTGGTGCTGGCCACCGCGGCTGTCATCGCGTGGTCGCTGCGGCTGCTGGAGGTGATCTAGCAGGCATCCCGGATGCAGCCGGGAGCCACACGGCCGTTTGACAGGAACGAAACACCTTCCTCCTCCAGCATCTTCCTCTTGTCCTGCAACCGCGGGCCGGAGGTGTGACCGTCGAACCCACCCAGGCTGCCGTCCGCCCTCACCACCCGATGGCAGGGCACCTCCGGGGCGAACGGGTTTTTTGAAAGAGCGGTGCCCACGGACCGGGCGGTTCCGCGGCCCAGCCGCCGGGTGACATGGCCGTAGGTGGTGACGGTTCCACGCGGGACTTTTCGCACGATTTCATAGACCAACATTTCGAAATCCGTCGGCTTGCGCTTCTCTAACATTAGGCGAAACTGCGCCATGCCTCGTAAATCCGCAATCGTACTGTTGTCCGCCGCCATGGCCTGTGCCGCCGCAGCCGGACCCACCTCCTCCACCACCCTCACGGAGACACGTTCCCAGTCCGGCTCGGAGCCTGTCTTCCCGGGCCTCGACTTCGTCAAGGCTTCCTTCAGCTATGCCGGCGGCATGGATCTGGATGACACCGCCGGTGAGCTGGAGACCTTCACGCTGGACGCGCGCAGCGTGCTTTCCGGCCCGATCGAGGTGACCAACGACCTGACCCTGCTGCCGATGATCCAGTACAAGGCAACGCGCCTGAACTGGAAGGACACGCCCGCCGGTTTCCCGATCGAGGATGAGGACGTCCATTCCATCGCACTCAGCTCCTACGTCCTCTACAACCAGGAAGGATCCCCATGGATCTTCGCCGGCTGGGCGCGTGCGGAGCTGGCAACGGATTTCCAACACCTCAATGGCGATGACGTGACCTTCGACCTGATCGCGGGAGCGGCCTACAAGTTCAGCGACCGCCTCACGTTCGGGCTCGGCATCGCGGCCATCAACCTTAACAACGACGAGGACTACATGATCGGCCCGGTGCTCGACTGGAAGATCAGCGACACTTTCCGCATCGGCGTGCTGGGACCGGACGTGACCGCCAGCTACACGCCGGATGAGAATTGGGAATTCAGTCTCCGGGGCTACACCGCGGGGGATGAGTGGAACATCCGCGATGCCGCCGGAAATTCCACCACTCTCGATCTGGACTCCTACCGCGTGGGCCTGTTCGCGGACCGCCGCCTCGGCGGCGACCTGTGGCTCCGTGTCGGTGGCGGTGTGACCGTGATGAACGAGATCGAGATCAAGAGTCCCAGCGGCAGCCGCGCCTACAAGGATGACATGGACAGCGGTTGGTTCGGCGAAATCGCGCTGCGCCTGAACGTGTGGTGAGTTTCCGAATGTAGCGAAGGTCGTGAGACCTTCGGTTGTGGAGATACCACCCATCCCCACGATACCGGAGACAGATCGATGCCGTCCGTCTTGCGATTCATCCCGCAAGGCGGATGCCATCCACCCAGCCGAACCTCTCACGAGGTTCGCTACGCCCTGCCCACCTTTTCTTCCAGCCGCTTCCGCAGGTCCGGCCACTGGGCGCGGGCCACGATGTAACCGATGCACTCGGCTGAGCCGCAGCGGCACAGGTGGTCCTCATAGCACTCGATGTCAAAGCCGTAGTCGAAGCTGAGTTCCTCGCCTTTCTGGATGTCGCGCAGGGAGTAGATGAAAATCTTCCGGCCGACGATCCATGCCTCGCAGTTGGGATTGCAGGAGTGGTTGATGAGGCGGGCGGTGTTCCACGGGACGTTGCCATCGATGTCGTAGTTCTTCGACAAGGTGAAGATATAGACCGCCGCATCCCCGGACTCGACGGACTTCTCGTGCTGTTTCAGCGCGCGCTTCTCGCTCTCGTCCTTTCCGATGAGTTCCCCGATGTATTCGATGATGCGGGTCTCTTTCGGGATGAAGGTTGAGGCATAGACCCCACGCCCGTGGATGTCCGAATCCCGTACCTCACAGAGCTTGCTCTGCCCCCGGTTCCATAGTTCGAGGAGTTTCCTGTGGGAGTCGTTGTTATCCCTTACGGTACCGTTGGTTTTCTTTTTGGCCATGGAGGTGGAAGGTCAGCGGACTTCCCGTTTCCCGAGCGGAGGCAGCGCGATGTCCTGCGGCAGGTTGACGAACAGCTTGCGGAGCTCGCTCTGGTTGAGGCTGGAGCCGTCGATGAAGGTCCAGTCATTCTTGTCCTTGTCGGAAATGGCGGCCTGGAAGCCGGTGCTCTCGATGACCACGGCTTTCTGCGAACCTTTCGGGAAGATCCGGAATTTCGTCAGCGTGGGCACCAGCACCAGCCACTTCGTGTAAATGAGGCTTTCCACCTGCTGCCCGCCCACATCTTCCACCTTCTTCCCAGGGCCGACTTCGTAGGAGCTGGGCTGGCCCTGCGGCTCGAAGGAAATGATGGTGATGCCCTGCTGGATCATCTGCTCGGAAACCCCCGCGAGCTGCTTTTCCATCGCCTCAATGCCACCCATGCGCGCGGCCATGCGGTCCTTCCAAACCGGGTTCATGCGCTCCACGGCGATCTGATAGCGTCCCTGGACGACCTGCTCACCGAGCCGGGCCACCGCGGACTGTGCGGCCTGGACCACCGCCGGAGGGGCTGCCTGGGCCTGGGGCTCCGCAGCCGCCGGCATGGCGGGCAGAGGGGCCACGCCCGGAGGCTGGGCGGTGGCGGTGAGTGCGGAAATCATCAGAAATCCGGCGATTTGTCGTGGGCACAATAATTTCACTCCCTCATGGATGCCGCCGAGCCGCCGTTCCGTCAAGTGCGCCCGGAATCCGCTTGGATTTCCCTGCCCGGCCTGCAAAGATCCTCCCCCCATGGCGAAACAGGCACTCGGAAAAGGACTCGGCGCTCTCATCAAGAAGCAGGCCGGCGCTCCGGCAGCGGAGAACCCCGCAGCCTCCGCGGACGATGCGAAGCGGGTGCGTGACGTGCCGCTGGACCAGATCGTCCCCAGCCCGCTGCAGCCGCGCACCGTTTTCGTGGAATCCCCGCTGGATGACCTGGTGGAGTCCATCCGCCAACACGGCATCATCCAGCCGCTCATCGTCCGCGTGGTGGATGGGAAATACGAACTCATCGCCGGTGAGCGCCGCTGGCGCGCCTCGAAAAAGCTCGGCCTCGCCACCGCCCCCATCATCGAGCGCGAGGCTTCCGACCGCGATGTGCTGGAGATGGCCCTCATCGAGAACCTCCAGCGCGAGGGACTCAACCCGATGGAGGAGGCCACCGGCTATGTCCGTCTGGCCAAGGAATTCTCACTGAAGCAGGAAGAGATCGCCGCCCGTGTGGGCAAGTCCCGCGCCAGCGTGGCGAACGCGATGCGCCTGCTGGACCTGCACAAGGACGTGCAGTCCCTCGTCGCGCAGGCCCGCCTTTCCGTCGGCCATGCGAAGGCCATCCTCGCCATCAAGGACCAGGACAGCCAGCTCCTGGCGTCCGACCAGATCCTGAAACGCCAGCTCACCGTCCGCGCGGCGGAAAAGCTCGCCCAGTCCTTCCTCGCCGGGGAGTCCGCTCCGTCCGGTGACCCGAAGAAACCGGCGGCCCCCACACCGCGCGAAACGGACATCCACATCCGTGCGATCTCCAACCGCCTGCGCGAGGCCTTCGCCACCCACGTGGCGATCCACCACACGCCGAAGAAAGGACGCATCGAGATAGAGTACTACGGCGACGACGATCTCCAGCGGATCCTGGAACTGCTCGGTCTGCCGGAGGGTGAGTAGGCGCTTGCCCCGTTGGCCGCCAGCGTTTAGCTAGACGGCATCAAACGCAAATCCTTCAGCCTTCTCCTGGCACGCCGCTACCTGAACCCGCGGCGGTCGATGCTTTCTTCCTTCACGCTCATCTCGCTGGTCGGCGTGATGCTCGGTGTGCTGGTGCTCGTCGTGGTCATGGCCGTCTATTCCGGCCTGGAGCGCGATGTGAAGGAACGCCTGCTCGGATTCTCCCCTCACGTGCTTTTGAGGCACGCCGATCTCGGAGTCCCGGACGGCCCGATGGCGGACTGGAGCGCCGTCGCGGAAAAAGCGAAGGAGCTTCCATTCGTCGAATCCGCCGAAGGCTACGTGGAAGACTACGTCCTGCTGGACATCGGATCCTGGCAGAAGCCGGTCAAATTCTACGGAGTGGACACCTCCGAGCAGTCCCAGATCGAGGGACTCACCAAAATGCTGGATACGGAGGATTTTCCGAAATCCTCCGCCGACATGGGCCTGGATGACCGTGTCGTCGTTTCATCGACGCTGATCAATGGTTTCCGCGAAAGCGGCATGGATGTCGGCATCGGCAGCAAGATCAAGCTCTACTCCGCCCGCAACTTCGAGCAGGTGATGAAGGCCTACAAGGCCACCGACCGTCCACCGGTGCGCGAAGAGCACCCGGAGGAATGGAATGAGATCGAGAAAGCATTCTCCACCGGCTGGAAAGAGCAGGGGGACAAGCTGACCTTTCCCTACCAGCTTCTCCAGGAGACCTATGGCGTGCTGGACGGCCTCCGTTCGTCGGAGATCCGCGAGCAGGAAGCGGCCCTCATCTCCGACATCATGATCGCCCTGGACCCGGCGGAGCCAAATGAGGCGGCCGGGATCTACACCCTCCCGGCGGAAGCGAAGGCCACCATCACCGGGAAACTGGAAGCGCTCAGAACCTCGGATCCGGAGAAGATGAACAACGAGGCCTTCAAGAATCTGAAGACCATCGTGATGCCGAAAGAGGCGGAGATCATCGGTGTCTACAAGTCCTCCCAGATGGCGAATACTCCGGACGTCTTTGCCCCCCTCCACCTCGCGCAGTCTCTGGCCGGCCTGAAAAGCGGTGTCCAGGGCATCTCCCTCCGGCTGACCAACGCCGATCTTTCCGAAGAGGCGGCGCTGGAAGCCTCCCGGGCTCTGGGGCCTGATTGGTATATCAGCACCTGGGGTGACCAGTATGAGAGTTTCTTTCTCCTGATCAACCAGCAGCGGGCGATGATGTATTTCGCGCTCAGCTTCATCGTGTTGGTTTCCGCATTCTCGATGATGGCGGTGATGTTCACCGTGACCATCCAGAAGCGCCGTGAGATCGGGGTGATGAAAGCACTGGGAGCCGCCCCCTCACAGATCATCCGGGTGTTCCTCTACCAAGGCATGATCCTCGGAGTCTTCGGCTCGCTTCTGGGAGTCATCCTCGGCCGGGTGGTCATCCATTTCCGAGGGGAAATCCAGTCCGCGCTGCGCACCTTGGGCTTCGACCCTTTCTCGGCGAACTTCACCGGCTTCGGCGTCCTGCCCGCCCACAACAACCCGGTGGAGCAGGCGATGTTCGCGCTGATGGGCTTCGTGCTTTGTTCGCTCGCCGCGCTGGTGCCCGCCTTCTTCGCCGCCCGCAGCGACGCGGCCAAATCCCTGCGCAACCTCTGAGGTCATGGAAATCTGGCTCATCAAGGACGGCGAGAAAGCAGGGCCGTTCCACGACTACGAGATCCGCCGCAGGATCGGCACCGGAGATCTGGAGGCTTCCAGCCCCGCATGGCATGAGGGACTGCCCGCCTGGACCACCCTTTCCGAGATCGCCTTGTTCCGGGAGGAGTTCATCGAAAAGCCGTTGCCGGAAGAACCACCGGTGCAGCCCGAACCGCCGCCCCTGCCGCCATCCCCACCGGTGATTCCGGGAAAACCCCGCATCGTGCGGCGGTTCTGGGCACGCTGGCTCGACATCTACCTCTATGTCGGCCTGTGGTGGTTCCTGATGTGGCTCACCGGCAGGAACATCGAGTCCCTGGCCACAAGTCCGGTGGTGGCGATGACACGCCTCATCCCCTGGTTCGTGATCGAGATCCTGCTGATCCACCGTTTCGCAACGACCCCGGGCAAATGGCTGCTGGGGCTGAAGGTGACCAACCTGGACGGCTCCCACCTGACGCTCGGCCAGTCCACCCGCCGCGCGCTCCGCGTCTATTTCGTCGGCATCGGCTTCGCCATTCCCTACGTCCTGCCTTTCTGCATGGTCCTCAGCGCGTACACGGCAAAGCGGATCGGCGCACCGGTCTGGGACCATGTGGGGAAACACGGCGTGAACCCGAAGCCGCTCATCCCATGGAAAATCGCCGCGGTGGTGGTCACTTACGCCGGGGTGCTGCTGCTCCAGTTTCTGGTCCTCAGCCCTGTCATGACCAAGTTCATGATGCGGGATCTGAACACGGAGGAAGGGAAGCCGCTCAGGGACTACCTTGAGAAGCATCCTTTCTGGTCACTGCCCCCGCGGGACCAGTGAGGCGGCTCCAGCGCCGCACCACGAACTCCGGGAAAGCCTCCACGATTTCCGAAACGGGAAACTCCTCCTCGAATGGTGCAAGCCTCGTGTCCCCTTCGTACGCTCCGCCAACATGGCTCACCAGCCAGTCGTCCAGCAGCGGGGTGAAGGCGCGGTAGATCTCCGCCCCGCCGATGATGAACACGCGTCCATCCAGCCCGGAAAGCGAATGCAGATCCTCCGGAGCGTGGATCACCTCCACCCCCTCCGCGGACCATCCACGGTCGCGGGTGAGCACGATGTTCCGCCGCTTCGGCAGGGGCCTGCCAATGGACTCGTAGGTTTTCCGGCCCATGACGATGGGATACCCGGATGTGGTGCGTTTGAAGAATTTCAGATCCTCCGGCAGATGCCACGGCAGGGTGCCATCCTTTCCGATGACCCGGTCCGCCGTCATCGCCACCACCGCTGTCAGTTGCACGCTCATGAATCTTCCTTGTCCTCCCCGTAGTGGAAACGGTGCAGGATGCGGTGGGCGATGGGGCCGAACATGAGGCCCGCCATCGCCAGGAACGCCAGTCCGGAGAACAGCGCGTAGCACCCTGCGAAAATTTTCCCGGCATCCGTCTTCATGGGATCCACCGGCCCCATGCCGCCGAGGATCATGGAGGCGTTCAGGAACGCGTCCACCCACGGCATGTCCTCGATGAGGTGATAACCGAGCATGCCTATGAAAAGGGAGATACCGACCAGCACCAGGATGACGGCCAGCGTGCGCGCCATCCGCAGCATGAAGCCACGGTTGGAGAGCGGGCGTTCCTTTCTTTTCTCGAATCCCAGCATGGCGGGGCGTCAGACCGCGACCGGGGCCTTGATGGCCGGATGCGGATCGTAGTTATCCAGCCGGAAATCACCGAAGGTGAACGCGTCCAGCTCCGTGACTTCCGGGTTGATCCAGAGTTTCGGCAGTTTCCGCGGCTCCCGCGAAAGCTGGAGCTGCGCCTGTTCCAGATGGTTCTGATAGACGTGGACGTCGCCGAAGGTATGGACGAAGTCGCGGGCCTCGAAGCCGCAAACATGCGCGACCATCTCCGTGAGCAGGGCATAGGAGGCGATGTTGAACGGCACACCGAGGAAGAGGTCCGCACTCCGCTGGTAGAGCTGGCAGGAGAGCCCGGGCTTCCCGCCATCCACCGGTTCATGGACATAGAACTGGAAAAGGAGGTGGCAGGGCGGCAGGGCCATCTGGTTGAGCTGGCCGACGTTCCACGCGGAGACGATGTGGCGGCGGGAGTGCGGGTTGCCTTTCAGACCATCCACCAGCAGGCGGATTTGATCGACGGTGCGACCGTCGGCGGTCGGCCAGGATCGCCATTGCTTGCCATAAACGGGGCCGAGATCGCCGTTCTCATCCGCCCACTCATCCCAGATGGAGACGCCGTTTTCGGTGAGGTAGCGGGTGTTGGTCTCCCCTTTCAGGAACCACAGCAACTCATGGATGATGGAGCGCAGATGCAGCTTCTTCGTCGTCACGCAGGGGAAGCCCTCGCGGAGGTCATACCTGGCCTGCCTGCCGAAAACCGAGATGGTCCCCGTCCCCGTCCGGTCGGCGCGGTGCTCGCCATTCAACAGGACGTCTTTCATCAGTTCCAGATACGCCTTCATGGCGGGCAAGGTAGGCGGGGCCGGGCGGATTGTCCACTTTCCGCCGCGTTTCCTTGCATTGACACCCCGCGCGGCTCCCCTCCACTCTCGCCGCATGTCACGCTTTGCCAACAAAACCGCCGTTGTCACCGGAGGCGGCCGGGGAATCGGTCAGGAAATCGCCCGCGCGCTCGCCGCGGAAGGCGCGAAGGTCGCGGTGGTGAGCCGCAGCGAATCGAGCTGCGGAAAGGCCGCGGATGAGATCAACGCGGAGTTTCCCGGCTCGGCGAAGGCCTATGCCGTGGACGTGGCGGACCACACCGCCGTGCAGGAGCTGGCGAAGAAGATCAGCGAGGACTTCGGCACGGTGAACATCCTGGTGAACAACGCCGGTGTCACCCGTGACGGCCTGCTGATGCGGATGAAGGAAGAGGACTGGGACACCGTGCTGGACACAAACCTGAAGGGCGCCTTCAACACCGTGAAGGGGTTCATGCGCGTGCTGATGAAGGCGGAGGACGCCCGCATCATCAACATCGCCTCCGTCATCGGTCTGATCGGAAATGCCGGCCAGGCGAACTACTCCGCCTCGAAGGCAGGCCTCATCGGTTTCACCAAGGCTGTTGCCCGCGAGCTGGCGGGCCGCCAGGTGACCTGCAACGCCATCGCCCCCGGATTCATCACCACGGACATGACCGACGAGCTGCCTGCGGCGGTGAAAGAAGCGGTCATCGGCAAGATCCCGCTCGCCACCTTCGGCAACACGAAGGACATCGCGGAAGCGGTGGCATTCCTCGCAAGTCCGTCCGCACGCTACATCACCGGCCAGGTGCTGGCGGTCGATGGCGGGATGACAATGTGAGGCCGCGGTGCCATAGTGAAAGGCCATGGAACTCATCATACTGCGTCACGGGAAAGCGGAAGATCACCATCCATCCGGTGACGCGGGGCGGGAACTGCTGGAGAAAGGCCGCATCCAGTCACGGGATGCCGGTCATCTCCTGAAGGAGTCCGGCATGCTGCCGGAACTGGTGTTGTGCAGCCCGTTGGCGCGGGCACGCCAGACGGCGGACGAGTTCTGTACCGCCGCCGGACTGCCCGCACCGACGGTCGTTCCGTGGCTGGCGTCCGGGATGCACCCGGACACCGCGCTCAACGAACTGACCGCCTACCGCGAATTCAGCCGCGTGGCCATCATCGGCCATGAGCCGGACCTTTCCGATCTGATCCAGTGGCTGCTGGGCGCACGCGGGAACTCCATCGAGATAAAGAAAGGCTCGCTCGCCTGTGTCAGGGTCCACCCACCGTCAAAGCACGGCACGCTGCTTTTCCTCGCCCCGCCATCCATCGTGGGGAACCTCTGAGAAGGCGGTTGAGAGATCGCTTGGCACCGACGGTCATTTTCCCTATCCGATGGGACGGATGTCCCACTGGAAAAAATACCTGCCTTTTCTCGTCTATCCGGCCCTCGGGCTTCTGGTCGGCCGGGTTTCCCTGCGGGTGGCGGAATCCCGGGCGGAGGAATCATCAGCCACAGGGAAAAGCTCCGGCGCCCCCTCGCAGTGGAAACGGGATGACCGGGGCCGAGCGTCCGCGCCCGTGATGACCCGCCCGCAGTTGCTGGAGGCCATCCGCCGCAAGCTGGATGCACCAGCCGGGTCCACGGGGGTTCCCGCGAGCATCGCCGGATGGACGGATGCGGAGATCCAGGCCGCGCTCGATGAAGCTGCCGCGAAGCCCGAGGCCATGCTCAACGATTTCAACATGGCGACGACGCTCCTGCGGGCCTACGCGGAGCAAAACCCGGAGGGCGCGCTGGAGTGGGCCATCCGACAGACCGCCATGCAGAGAGGAAAATTCATCCCGGACGTGCTGCGCGCGTGGCCAGACGACAAGGCGGATGAAGCGCTCGCAATCGTCCGCAAGCACCGCGATGTCTTTGGCAGGAACGTCCCAATGTCCCTCGTTCCGAAACTGGTCACCGCCGCCTCCGCGGACGGCCCGGGGGCGGTGGTGGCACGGCTCCAGGAGATGATGGGGGACGGATTCAACCGCCTGACGACCTTTCCGGATCAAGTCGCGCCCGGATTCGACTACGGCGGCCTGCTTTCCTCACCGGAGTTCCAGGCGATGCGTCTCGACGGCATGAAAAGTTCCGTGCTCCATTGCTGGATGGCGGATGACCGCGATGCCGCTTTCCAGTGGGCGCTGGGCACGAACGGCCTCGGTTCGTTGTTCCAACTGCGGCCGCCCACCTGGAAAACCACACCGGAGAAGTCCGCGGAGCTCACCCGCTGGATGGCGGCCAAGGTTGAAGCCATGCCACCGGAGCAGCGGAACGAATTCGTGAGGATGAACAGGGATCAGTTCCGCCAGGACGGCGGAGATGCCTTGGTCTGGATCGAGTCGGTGAAAGCACCGGAACTGCGGGATGCCATCCGCACCGCCGCAGCGGAAGCCGTCTTCAGCCAGATGGAGACCTACATCGACCGTGGGTTGCAGGCGCTGGGGACCCTTCCGGACGGGGAGTCCCGCATCCGCGCCATGGAGGATCTGGTGAAGAACAGGGAGATCACTCCCCGCTTCAATCCTAGATCCACGGAGGAAGACCGCCTCCTGCGCACCCGGCTCGCGGAGTGGGGTGCGGATGAAGCGCGCATCGACGCGATCTTCCGTGGAATCATAGAGAAGGAACCGGAGGCCAGAGTCCGATGAAACCCACCATCCATGCTATCCTCGCCTTGGGCCTGCTCGCGGGCGGACTACTGCTGGGTCGCGCCATTCCCGCGGGCAGCACCGCGAAGTCTCCTACCATAAACGCAGTGGATGCTGCATCCCGCCATGCCAGGCAGAACCCCGCCACTGTGGAAACGGGAAGCGGGCAGCGGAACCTGGACGCCATCCTCGCCCGGCAAAGGGTGGATCGCAGCCCCACCGCGGAGCTGCAGCCGGAGGTGGAACGCCTCAGCACCGCCGCGCTGAAGGCGCTGGCTCTTGAACAGACAGCCAGCCTGGCATCCGCCACGCAGGAGGAAAGGAAGGCCCACGAGTTGCTGCGCCTGATGGTCCTGCAGGCGCTGTGGAAGCGCGAGGGCGCCGGAGCGCTGGAGTGGGCAGCGGGTCTGCCGGAAAAAAAGGAGCGCCGTGTGATCAGCCACCTGCTGCTGGAAAAGGCCCTGCCGGACAACCCCACCGCGGCCCTGCCGTGGATGGAGAAATACCACACGGAATACGGAAAGGCCGAAACCAACAACGAGTTCATCAGCATCGCGATGAAAGGAGCGGTGGACCGTGGAGCGGATGAGGTGATCCGCACCTTCGGAATGTTCAGCGGAGTCACCCTGATCAATCCGCTCTTCGGCTCCCGTTATCCGGACGATTTCGATTTCGCCAAACTCCACGCCGCCCTGGCTTCGAAAACCGACCTGCGGGAGGCGATCTCGCAATGGGCGCTCGTTGATCCGGACGCCGCGTGGGACGCGGTGAAGAACCAGCCGAAACCGACGGACGACCGCTCGAATCCCGCCACGCTGCTGATGAAGGCAGTGGCGGCAAAGGAGGGCGAAGCCTCCGGGGTGAAGTGGATCATCAACAAACTCTCCGTGCTCCCCTCCGGGGAGCGGGCGGAGCAGATGAAGCGGCTGGACGCGCGCGTAGAACTCTCCGCGGAAGGCGTTGCCATCATCACCGGCAGCCTGCCGCAGGAAGAACGTGCCGCGTATGTGGCGGAGCTGGTGCGGGTCTCCGGAGCGACACCACGGACGTATGCGGTGCTGGACGCCCTGCCCCGGAACGAACTGCTGCCCGCCCTGCAGCAGAGCCTCCGTGGATCGAACCAGCACGTCGGTCCTGTTACCGGCACGGAAGCCTCGGCCGCCTACGCTGACAGGATCGTGCGGGAGGTGCAGGAGCGCTTCTCCCTCACCGCGGAAGAGGCCGATGCCATCCGGAAGCTGCAGCCGGACTGACCACCAGCCCGTAAGTTCCTCACTGGTGGCAGGTCCACGGGACGCCGTCCGTGGTGAATGGCGGGTCGTTTTCCTTCGCCGTGATCTGCCGGGGCTTCACTTGGAACACAGGGAGGGCGATCTGCCTGCCATACTTGTCATCCACCATGGGATAGGTGGCTCCTTTTTTCTCGATGAGCAACCAGGCCGCGAAGATGTTGCCCGGATACTCGCCGATGAGGATGTCCAGGTCGATGGGCTGGTCTTTCTTCGCCTCGAACCAATCGCCGCGCCTCAGTTCACCGGCCCAGGCTTTGGTGTTCTCCTTCGGGTCCTGTTGGCGCCATTTGCTGGTGTTCTGGGTCCCCATGTAGTGGGAGACAAGGACGGTCCTGCCATTCACGCCTACGGCCATCACATCATCCGATGCTCCGACGAAGCGGTAGGTGCCGTCCTCCGGCGGGGAGACCTGCGCCTTGTAGATGACGAACCAGCTCATCGGCTGGACGACGCCCGCCAGGTCGAATGCCTCCGGCGCGGCCCCGGCGCTCATGGTGGGGATGAAAACATCCGTCGCATAAACCGGCTTCGTCCCGCGGAAGAAGCGGCTCAGCACGCTTTCATCCCAGCCACTGTCGAGGAACTCGCCCAGGGTCTGGAGGTAGTTCACCTTCACCGGCTGGCGGCGCTGGTTCTGCTTCAGGTCATAGAAAATGCCGATCATCGCTCCGGCGGATTTTTCCGCGGAGCCGAAAACGGATCCGGCCTGCTCGGCGGCGGAAGCCCCTCCGCAGAGGAGGGCCATGGCGGCGGCGATGGTGCGCTTCATCATGGGGGTCAGCGGTATTGCTTCCAGGTATCGGAGGCGCGTGAGAAAGGCGGTGACTTGCCCGGGTCCTTGTTGGGGATCTCCATGGGGGCGAGCTGGAAGACTGGCAGCACCGGGTGACCGTCCTTGTCCGACGGGTAGCTTTCACCCTGCTTCTGATAAAGCAGGAAGGCGCAGAAATCCCCACCGGGACGCTCGCCCACCAGCACATCCAGATCGACCGGCTCGTCCTTTTTCAGCGTCACCCATTCGCCATAGGTGAGTTCGCCGTTGAAGGCCTTCGCGCCTTTTTTTTCCGTCGTCTGCCAGAGCTTCTCCAACCGCATGTCGTGCCGCGCACCGATGCAGACGGTCTTGTTGTTCACCGCCACAGCGATGGCGTCATCCGCATACGCCACGAAGCGGTAAGTGCCATCCTCCGGCGGGGACACCTGCCCCTTGTAGTGGATGACCCAGCAGGAGGCCTTCATCACCTTGTCCACGCCATAGGCCTTCGGCGCGGCTCCGGCATCCATGCCGGGGATGAAGATCTGCGTGGAATAGAGCGGGCGCGTGACCCGGAAAAACTTGTTCAACACCACCTCATCCCAGCCCTTGCCGAGGAAATCCTGCACCACACCGGGGTAGGTCTCCGCCGTGATCTTCGACGGCTGCATCGACTGGGTCTGCTTGAGATCATAGATGATCGCGATCAGGCCCGGAGCGTCCTTTTCACTGGAGCCGAAAAGTCCGGAATCCTCCTGCGCGGATAGTCCCGCCGGGATGAGTGAAAGCAGAAATGCCAACACTGCCGCACCACACCACCGCGATCCCCGTTCCGCTGTCCTTTTCATATCAACCATCATTCCTGGTTGGCCGCTTCGGCCAGGTTGCGGATGTACTGCTGCACCATCGCTTCATATTCCGTCGGGGCCTTTTCCTGCTGCAGCAGTGACAGCGCCTCACGCTGGCCGCCGCCGCCCTTTGACACGGCGGAGACTCCGGAAATTTCCTCCTTCTGCCTGCCCATCGGGCCGGCCGGGCTGTTGGTGTCCTGCCGGGAAGAGTCGCCCTTGTTCTGCTGGTTGGCCTGCTGCTGTTCCCCCTGCTGCTGGCCCTGCTTCGCCGCGAGCCGGTTGGCGGCGCGCTGGAGGCCGGTGAGCGCCAGGTTGGCGTTCCCCTCCGCCCGGTCGAGGTTCCAGCGGGATTTTTCCTGATCCTGCTTCGAGCCGACGCCGATGCCTTCCTCCGTCTTGGCAATCCCCTCGTCCGCTTTCTTCAATTCCTCCTGCACGAATTTTTCGACCGCCTCGCCCGCCTTCGCGACTTCCTGCCGGGCCTGGTCGAGCATCTGCCGGGCGTTGTCGAGCCGCTGCCTGGCATTCGCCTGGTCACTGCCGTCGCGGAGCTGCCGCTTCGCAAGCTCCATCTGGCCTTTCGCCGCCATGATCTGATCAACCGCGTCCGAGATGGCCTCCTGTTGCTGGCTCATCTCTTCGGAAGACTGCTGGCTGTCCTGCCCCTGTTGCTGATCCTGGTTCCCGGCGAGAGCATCCGCCTGTTGCTGGAGCATTTCACTCGCCTGCTCCAGTTTCTCCGCCACGGCCTTCTGCGAATCCGTGGCCTTCGCCACGTTGTCGATGTTCTCCATCGCCTCCTTGTCGCGGATCTTTTCGGCGACCTGCGCGGATTCCTGCTTCGCCTGGTCCACCTTGGAGGCGGCTTCCTGGTTCAGTTTCTCCAGGCTTTCCTTCGCGAGCTCCATCTGGTCGGAAAGCTTCTCCTGTTCCTTGCGGACCGCCTGCTTGTTCTCGTTCCCCCAGCCTTCCGTCAGCTTCTTCGCGAGCTGCTCCTGCTTGTCGGCAAGCTGTCCCATCTTGTCCGCGAGTTCACGGGACTGTTCCTCCGCCGTCTTCCGTTCCTGGAGGCTCTCCGCCATCTGCTTCATGTTGCGGAGCAGTTCCTCCTGCTGTTTCACCGCCTCGGCGAAATCCGTCTTCACGCTTTCCGCCGCCTGTTCCGCCTGGTTGCGGATGAGGTTCTGCTCGCCTTCCTTCAGCGCTTTCTCGAACGCTTCCTTGTCAGGAGACTCCGACTTCTCCGCGAGGTTCTTGAGGGCGTCCATGGTCATGGCGATCTCCTTTTTGATCGCCTCCTGCTCGGACTTGCTCATCTCCCGGACCTGCAGGAGTTCATGCTTCACCTTTTCCGGCTTTTCGCCGGTTTCGGCGAGGCGCTTCGTGTCGCGCAGGTTCGCCATCTGCCGCAGGGCGAGATTGTCGAGCCGCCGCTGCATCTCCGCCTCTTCCTTCTGTAGGGTAAGGCGGTCCGCCACGGCGCGGAGGAGCGCCTGGATCTCCTTCTGGCCGCTGCTGGCCTCCACCAGCTTCGCCTTCGATTCATCGACCTGCTCGGCGCGGCTCGCCTCGCGGAGAATCTTCACCACGGCGATCATGTCCTGCTCGGTGACCACATCGAGTTCGCCGAGCGCTTCGGTGAGCTTCTTCAGCTCGCCGGACGCCGCCTGGTAGCGGCTGAACTCTTCCAGCAGCCCGGCCATCTCGCCCTTCAGGCGGCGGGTGGTGGCACGGAGCTGTTCCTGGGAGACGCTGGTCTGGTAGGCCGTGGTCTGCACCGACCGCTCTTTCTTCTCCTGCGCGACTGCCGGAAAGGTGGATGCGATCAGGCCCGCGATCAGGAAATGGCTGGCGATGGGAGGTTTCATGGCGGTGGTGGTATATCAACGGATGGAGTCATCCGTCCTTTCGTTCATTCCTCGCTGCAGTTCGTAGAGCTTCTCGATATCCTTCGCACGTTCGCCCAGGAGTTCGAGCAATTCCGTGCGCTTCTGTTCCTCGGAAACGACGCGGATGATCTTTTCCGCGCTGCGGGTGATGGCCACGGCCTTCTCCGGGTTGTTGTCCTCCGCCTCGATCCAGCAGGTAATGGTGCCGCCCACCGGAACCACGGGCACCAGCAGTCCGAGGTCCCACACGAAGGTCCTCGAGAACGATTTCTCCGCCGGATCGAACTGCATCGGGATCTGGCCCTCCTCCGCGGACTCGACCGCCCCGGCACCAGTGGGACGGAACACGCGGTAGCAGAGCGCGACGCGCTGCAGCCCGAAATCATCCCCCACCCGGAACACGAACGGAACTTTCTCCCCCGGGATCACGGTGATGGTTTCCTTCTTCGGCTGGCTGACCAGCACGGACGGCGGACGGTCGCGGACCAGCTCCACGCGATAGACCGGATCGTTCGCCGAGGCTTCACCGGCCGCGCTGACAAGATGGACCGACATCGACTTCCAGCCGCTTTCAGGAACCTTCAACTCCGTCTTCAGGGAGGTCTTCGCGTCTCCGGAGATTTCGAGAGGGAGAACATCCGGCACGCCCTTGATCTCCAGCACGGCGGATTGCAGGGCTTCGGATCCTTCCGCGCTGATCTTCAACTGGGAGCCTGCCAGCAAGCGCAGAGCGGATGGCGACATGATGGTCTCCGGCAGGCCGGTGTGCTTCGGATAAACCTGGGTGAAGGTGATCTGTCGCAGCACGGGCGGCACCCGCACGCCCACCTGATGCTCCGGGCCGACGCCATCATGGAGTTCAAACCGGTAGGCGAAGGATTCACGCACGTTCCGCACCGAAAACTGGAACACACCCTCCTCAGTCCGTGACGGGGAGACGGGGATGTTCTCCACCGTGCCGTCCGGATGGGTGACGACCAGACGCCCGGACTGCGGCACCACTCCGTCCGCCTTCGCGGAAAGCGCGGCGTCCGTGCCCGCGACGACGATCATGTCGCCGGACAGGTCCACCACCTTCGTTTCGTCCGGAAACACCGCATTTGAAAGAAGGATGCGCTGCACCAGCAAGGGCGAGAGCGGCAGGCCCCACGCGAAGCAACCGGCGGCGGCGAGCAGGACGGCCACGCAGATGGTGGCGATCCGCTTCAGGCGGCGCGTCTTCACGACGCCGCGCGCGATGTCGCCTTTCTCCGCTTCATGCGAGACGTCCGCCAGCAGCTTCTCCACCAGAGGACGCGAGCCGGAGGGGAAATCCGAACCACGCTCGGAAAACTCGACGGCGGAAATGAGCGACGTCCTGAAATCCGGCAGGGTCCGCTCGACCAGCAGCGCCGCCTTCCTGCGGTCCAGCCGCCGGCACAGCGGCACCAGCACGAAAAACCACAGGAGCACCAGGGCGGCGACACCGTTGAGTGCGAGCAGCACCGCCCGTGCGTTCCATGACAGTTCCAGCCAGCGGTCGGCGGTGGCTTGGAGCACCCATGCGAAGGCGATGACGGCCAACAAGAGCAGCGGGAACTCCGCCACGCGCACCGCCAGCCAGCGCCGCCGCACCGCATCGAGCGCGCGGGCGAGGCCGTGAGGCAGAGGGAGTGATGATCGGGGAGCGCTCATGTCATTTCAGTTGCGTCAGCCGCCGCAGCAGCCATTCGAGGAAAAGGAACCCGAGCAGCGCGGCCAGGAACCATCCGTTATGGAACAGGTCCAGTTTCTTGAAGGTGGCGACGGTGGCGCTTTTCGCGGCGATCTTGTCCGGCAGCCCGGCGAGATCCTCCTCACGGAAGAAAAGCCCGCCGGAGATCTCCGCCATCGACTTCAGCAGTTTCTCGTCGAGCGCGGTCTGGTTGCGTTCCGGGCGGGAATCGATGACCTCGAACTTCACGATGCCCTCCGGATCACGGGTGGTGGCGAAGCTGTAGCTGCCCGGCGTGCTGGCGGTGAACTCCCCGCGGAACGCGTTGCGGTCGATGCCGTGGAGTTCGAACGGCTCCTCCACTGCCTTTCCACCGGACTCCATTTTCATCGTGCCCTCCAGCGTCGGGACAAGCAGCGGCTCGAAGCCCTCCGTATAGGCGTTGCCGGAGATCACCACGGTGTCACCGATGGAGTATTGCTTCCGCTCCGACTTCAACTGGGTGAGCGAGGACGCGCCTTCCAGAAGCTGCAGCGCCAGCGTCTGCATGATCTGGCCCCATAGGATGGAGTAGTATTTCTCCCCCGTCCGGCTGCGCCAGCGGTAGGTTTCGTCCGTTCCGAAATAGACGCACTTGCCGGAGCCATAGCCCTGCATGGCGAAGACCGGCAGCAGGCCGTAGCGGCCGGACTTCTCCGGCCGGGGATCGACCAGCAGGACTTCCGCACCCGGCTTTACGCGGGCCACGGGAGCCGTCCAGCGGACACCGGGAAAGGCTTCCCAGATGCGCTTGTTCTCCTCCGGATCCGGATCCATCTGGAGGTATGGGGAGTTCTCGCCGATGCGGCTGAGCTGGAGCTGGAAAGGCTCCCGCTCACGGACGGTCGCCGCGTCCCGCGAAAGCATGGTGTCCGGGACCACCGGCAGCAGCGACTCCAGCGGAGTGCCCGCGTACGCGGTGGGGCTGAAATTCGGGCCACTGAGGAAAATGATGCCGCCACCGGCCTGCACCCATTCCGCGATGATCTGCATGCGCTCCTCCCCGAGGTCCTCCGGATTCACATCGCCGAGGATGATGACCTGGGATTTGAAATAGGCGTCGCGGGATTCCGGCAGCGATGGCAGGAACGGTGAGTTCTCGATCTGGTCGAGGCCCGGCTCGCCGTCGATCATGACGCACTTCACCTCCAGCCGCGGGTCCCGCTGGAGGTAGTCCAGCAGGTAGCGGAAGTCCCAGCGCGGCTCCTGCTCGATGAGCAGCACGTTGAACTTGCTGTCCGTCACCCGCACCAGGGCGGAGGCGATGTTGTTGTCCTTGCCTGCCTCATCCGGCTGCACCGGGATGGAGATCTCAAGTTTCAGCTCGCCCGCCACCTTCGGCTCATAGGTGAAGGAAACCTCCTGCTCCCGGTCACCGCCGATGGTGATTTCCTTCCCGTCCACGATCTCCCCGTTCGCGATGAGGCTGGCGGTGACCGCCTTCTCCTCCATGCTCCGGGACGCGATCTTTCCGCGGACCTCCAGCTTCTCCTCCACGAAGGCGAGCTTCTGCGCGATGACCTCCCGCACCTGCACATCCCGCGGTGACGTCACGCCGACGCCGTAGATGAACAGCGGCACGCCCTGTTCCTTTGCGATCTGCGCGGCCTCGATGGGTGACGAGCCGCCGTTGTTCGCGCCGTCGGTCACCAGCAGCACCCCACCCGCGGGCTGCGGGCGCGGTTCCTGCAGCACCTGGCGCACGGCCTCACCGATGGCAGTGGCGCTTTCCCCATACTTCAGTCCTGAGAAAATCTTCGCGGCGTCCTCACGCTTCAGCTCACCTTCCGGTGACGCGACGCGGGAGACGTTCCGGCCGAACTGATGGAACAGGAGGTCCGACTGCTCCGACAGGCGAGGCCAGAGGTCCAGCTTCGGGCTGGCGGCGATGCCCTCGAGGATCTTGTTGCGGGGGATGCCCGTCTGGCGGGAGCCGGTGGCGATCTCCGCGCGCTCCAGGTCCTCCTTGCCCTCGCGGCGGTCCTCGAACCTCATGCTCTCGGAATCATCCACCAGCACCAGCAGCGGCTGGCGCACCGGATCATGCACGGTGAGGTTCAGCACCGGCTTTGCCAGCAAGGCGGCCAGCACCAGTACGGCGGCGATGCGGAAGAACGCCATCAGGATCTTCCTCCAGCGCGGGGCGGAGCCTGCGAATTTCCAATAGGCGAAGACCGTGGCCATGGAGGCGACCACGAACAACGCGAATGCCAGGCCGGGCGAGATACCCTCGAAGCTCACCCGCCATTCCGTGGCGGCCAGTGTGGGGAAGATGGCTTTCATACGGACCGGGTGTGGCTGATGCGATGGGCCATGATTGCTTCCACGACGAAAATGGCGGCGACGATCCAGAGGAGCATCGTCCAGAACTCCTTGGTGACGACGGAGCGGGTGACCTCCGTTTTCTCCGCTTCACCCCCGGCGGTTTCCAGCCCGGCGATGATCTCCGGATCGACCTGCCGCAGGTCCGACTCGGCGGGATCGATCTGCACGGCGAAGGTGGCGAGCAGGTCGTTGCCCACGCTCACCTGATAGATGCCCGCCTTCTCGGTCGCGGCGTAGCGGACGAAAGTCTGCTTGTCGTCGGACACGACCTGGCCCGCGGTCCGGCTGGAGTCGCTGCCAGGGCGGCGCACGGAGAAGTCGCTGCCTTTCCACTGTTCATCGACCGGCTTGCGGAATGCCTCGCCCGGGGAAAGGATGAGCCGGGATTCGTTGCGGCGGTTCAGGTGGCCCATCATGCGTTGCAGGAAGGGAACAAACGCCGGATGCAGCGGCAGGTTGTTCCACTCCGGCGTGGCGGTGCTGTTGAAAAGGACGACATTCCCCTCACCCACGGTCCACTCGACCACGGCGGGTTCACCATTGGCCAGTTGGGCGATGACACGCGGGGATCCTGTCTTCTTCACCGTGAGCGGAAAGTGGCGGAAGAACTTCACGGCGGACAGGCTGCCCTGTGCGGAGTCATTCCACAGGGCGGTGACCGGATGGCTGAAGGCGGTGTTCTGGAAGCTCTGCGCGGCAGCGCCCTCCGCCTCCTCCGTGGGGATGCCCAGCTCCGCTGGCAGCAGTTCCTGCAGCGCGGCGTTGGCTTTCCAGTCATCCGGGTTCGTCTGCGGACCGGGGAAGATGATGAGATTCCCACCGCGTCCGACGTAGTCTTTCAGGGCGGTGGTGACGGTGGAGGAAAGCGGGCCGGGATTGCAGAGGAAGATCGACTGGGCGGCGGTGTTGTTCCGGTTGCCGAGTTCCGCGGGCAGGTCCGCGATGGAGGTGGGGACGGCGGCGAGGAAATGGCGCGCCATCTGGTCCGGTGACAGCGGCACCAGAGCATTGGCGACGAAGAACCCATCACGGTCCACGGCGGGCACGGAGGGATTCTCCTCTGCCACCAGCACGTTCATCTGGCTGACCACATCCAGCGCGGCGACACGCCTGTTGTCGGCGGCAAAGGCATCCGGAGGGATGCTGGCGACCAGCGACTGCGGACCGGCATCGGGAAAGGAGATGATGACACTCGCTGCCTGCCGGGTGCCGGGTTCGATCCTGGCAATCGTGGCGTCCGCCATCGGCGGACCATCCCCGATGGCAAGGGTGACCTTCAGATTTTCCACGGCGGTGGTTCCGTAGTTCCCCACCTCGATGTGGAAACGACATGGCTGCCGCGCCGCCACCACGCCGCCATCCGCACGCAGGGCGACCAATCCGACATTGTCCGCCACCTTGTCCCCGACGATGACCGTCTTGATGCGGATGCCGGGATTATCCTCCGCCAGCTTCAGGATTTCCGCGTTCTTCGCCCAGCCGCTGGCCTGGCCGTCCGTGTAGATGAGAATCTGCCGCGGTCTGCCGCTGATGGTCTTCAGGCTTTCGACCGCGAGCCGCACGGCCTGCGCCAGGTCCGTGCCACGGTCGCTGGCTTCCGCCTCCGACAGCATCTTCCTCACCAGCCCGAGATCGGGTCCGGGCTTCGGCACCAGGGTCTCGGTGCGGTTGGAGACGAGGTAGAGCGCGGCCAGCGATTGGGAAGGCTGCTTGTCCAGCCAGGTGCCGATCTCCTTTTTCGCCTGGTCGAGCAGGGTGGTCGCACCCGCGCTGCGGGTCATGCTGGCGGAGTTGTCCAGCAGGATGACGGCGGCAACGGCTTCACCGTCGTCCGCGCCTCCCTTGACCAGCGCGGTGAGGACGGGGCGGGCGAAGGCCAGCACCGCCAGCGCCACCAGCAGGCAGCGGAGGATCAGCAGGATCAGGTCCTCCATCTTCACCCGCTTCTGGTTCTTCTGGATGCTGTCCAGCAGGAAGCGCATGGCCCCCCAGTCCGTGGTCCGCACCCGGAACTTGTTGAGGAGGTGGATGATGATCGGGACGGACACCGCGGCCAGCCCCGCCAACATCATGGGATGGAGGAAATTCATGGCAGCGGAGCGCGGACTTCAGTCCGCATGAAGAGAAGTTTTTCAAACCACGGATGGACGCGGATGGACACGGATGAAGAAACAACAATGGACTCTTTTATCCGTGTCCATCCGCGTCCATCCGTGGTTTTCCAATTCCCCAGCCCTGGCAGTTGATCGAAAGAATTCATCATTTCCTGCTGACGGATTGGCGGAAGGCGAGGTAGCCGCTGAGCGTTTCCGCGAGCGGCTTGCCGGTATCCGCGAGGATATAGTGCGCCTGGAACTTTTCGCAGATGCGGCGGATGCGGAGACGGAATGCGTCAAAGTTCTTCAGATACTCCCGGCGGATGTCCGCGGGCGATGCCTTGAGCTGGGTCGGTCCTTCGAGGTCCTTGAACTTCCAAGTGCCGTTGAAGGGGAAGGTCAGCTCGTAGGGATCGAGCGTGTGGAAAACGATGACCTCGTTGCCGGAAAACACGAGCCGCTCCAGCCCTTTCACCAGGCCTTCCTCGTCATCGAAGAAGTCACTGATGAGGACGACGATGCCGCGGCGGCGGGCTTCGCGGGCGACCTGTTCCAGGGCGACACCCAGCTTTGTTTCGCCCGTGGCCTGGAAGGCGGCGAGCCGGTCCATGATGTGCTGGATCTTCGGCAGGCTGTCGGTGCGGGGGAGGTATTCCCTCACCTCCGTATCCACCAGCGCGAGCGCGACGGCGTCCCGCTGGAGGAGGATCATGTGCGACAGACAGGCGGCGAGCGCCTTTGCGAAATGGAGCTTCGCCACCTTGGCGGAGCCGTAGTTCATGGACGCGCTGCCATCCACGACAAGGTGGGTCACGAAGTTCGTGTCCTGCTCGTACTGCTTGATGTAGTAGCGGTCGGAGCGGCCGAGCACCTTCCAGTCCAAGTGGCGCATGTCATCGCCCGTCGCATACTCGCGGTGCTGCGCGAACTCGATGGCGAAGCCATGGAACGGCGAGCGGTGCTCACCGACGCGGTAGCCCTCCACGATCTTCCGTGCCATCAGGCCGAGCGCCTCGCCGCGCGAAACGGCATCCGCATCCAGGAGATCAGGCGTCATGTTTCGGGATCGCGCTCAGAACCTTCGCGATGACGTCGTCCGGGGTGATGCCCTCGCTCTGTGCCGAGAAATTCGGCGCGATGCGGTGGCGCATGATCGATGGGGCGACGGCGGCAACGTTCTCGCAGCCGACATACACCTGCCCGTTGATGAGCGCGTGGGCCTTCGCCGCCATGATGAGGCTGAGGCTGGCGCGCGGGCCCGCGCCGAAGCTGAGGTACTGCTTGCAGTAGTCCAGCGCGCCTTCCTCCCGCGGGCGGGTGCTGCGGACGATGTCACGCGCATACCGGAAAACATGATCGGCGACCGGCAGCGCCTTGACGATCTCCTGGAGACGGATGATCGCCTCGCCATCGAGGACCGGCTGGGGCTTCTCCCCCTTGCCGCTGGTGCCGCGCTTCATGACCTGCAGCTCCTCCTCCGCGTCCGGATAGCCGACGTGGATGAGGAACATGAAACGGTCGAGCTGCGCCTCCGGCAGCGGGTAGGTGCCCTCCTGCTCCAGCGGGTTCTGGGTCGCGAGGACGAAGAACGGCGACGGCAGTGGCCGGGTCACGCCACCGACGGTCACGCGGCGCTCCTGCATGGCCTCGAGCATGGCGGCCTGGGTCTTCGGCGGAGTCCGGTTGATTTCGTCCGCGAGGACGATGTTCGAGAACAACGGGCCGGGCAGGAACTTGAACTGCTTCTCACCAGAAACCGGATCCTGATAGATCACCTCCGTACCGGTGATGTCACTGGGCATCAGGTCCGGGGTGAACTGGATGCGGCGGAAGGACATCTTCAGCGTGTCCGCCAAGGTGGAAATGAGGAGGGTCTTCGCCAAGCCGGGCACCCCCACCAGGAGCGCGTGGCTCCGCGTGAAGATGGAGATCAGGATTTCCTCAACGACCTTTGACTGGCCGACGATGACTTTCGCGAGTTCCTGCTGGATGGCCGCGTAGGTCTCGCGGCAGGCTGCGACATCGGCGGGATTGATTTCGAGTTCTCGCTGTGTTCCAGCGACGGAAGGAGTGGACATGGGCGGTTGGCCAACCTCTACACCAACCACTCACATCCCCTTACAAGAAAACTCGGGAACACGCGAAAATTCCTTACAGAACAAGGGTTTCCCTGTGTTTATCTGTGTTCCTTTCGGTTTCAGGGAACTTCCCTCCGGCGGGACACCGCTCAGTAGCCGTTGGCCAAGGTGGAGACCAACGATTCGCCCGCACGCTCGAGCGCGTCAGGCAGGGCGTTGTTCCTCGCGGTCTGTAGGTTGGTGTCCACGAACAACTGGCTCTTTCCGGTGGACTTTCCGGAAGCCAGCGTCTTGGTGGGGTCCCGCGCGTCCTTCAGCACCCAGGAAATTTCCACGTCGTTGTGCAGTTCTTCCGGCAGGAGGGTGTCCATGCGGGTGCCGCGGATGGAGGTGTATCCGATCTTCTCAAGCGTCCCTTCCAGGATGGCGTCCGCGTGGTCGGTGGAGGACACCTTGTAAGTGCCATCCTGCGACAACGCCGCCGCCACGGCCGAGGTGGCGATGGCTTCGGCACGCGGGTGCTGGGTCTCATTCTTGAACATCGGGACGGAAATGGTCGTCACCGAGGACAGGGACGCCGGCTTCCCTCCCCCGAGCCGGTAACCGGCACAGGACGAAAGCAGGAGCAGCGGAAGGACCAGAAGGTGGATCGGTTTCATGAATGGTTCCGGATGGGTGTCATCTCACTCGCCGAGTTCCTTGAGGCGGGCTTTCGCCGCATCGTGGGTCTTGCCGTAGGACGACCGTTTCACGACGTCACGGTAGTAGATCTTCGCGGACTCGAACTGTCCGGTGCGGTTATAGAACTCGGCGGTTTCAAAGGTGCGCTCGACATCCCGGCTGCCCAGGCTGGCAATCTTCCGGCGGGCCTCCGCATTCTTAGAGTGGCCCGGGTATTGCATGAGGTAGTCGTTGAACGCCTCGCTGGCGAGGTCCAGCGTCGCACGGTTCTGGTTCCCTTGGTCCGCCTGGTTGACGAGGATGTCACCGACGCGGAAAAGCGCTTCAGGGGCCTCCGGGGCTTCCGGTTGCTCCCGCACGAGCTGGCGGTAGGCCGCGATGGCCTCCTTGTGCTTTTTCTTCGATTCGTAAAGCTGGCCGACGGTGAACTGCGCCTTGGAAGCGGTGCGGGAGCGCGGGGCGTTGTCACGCACCTGGCCGAGCATCTCCACCGTCTTGTCGAGGGACAGCTTCGATTTGATGCCGAGGAAGCCGGACTTTATATCCCCGTCCGCGGCGGACTGGGCCATGGCCGCCTGCCGGTCCAGCGCGGTGCTGTAGAGGCCGCTGCCCTGGAAGCGGGTGAGAAGCTGCTGATAGGCTGCGAACGAGTCCAGCACCTCACCCTGCTGCTGCAGGAGTTCCGCCTGGCGGAAACGCGCCTGGGCGGACGAAGGGGCGAAAGGATAGCGGGTGGCCGTGTCATCATAGAGTTTGATGGCCTTCTTCACCTTGCCCGCGTCATCCGCTGCCTTTGCCTGCTGGTAAAGACCCTCACCGGCCGATGAGGCTCCGGAGGTATCCCCCGCCATGATCGGCAGGTCATCCTTCGAGCTGCCACAGGAAACAAGGAGGATGGCGGCAGCGGCACCCAGTGCCAGCGGATAGATGAACCTTGGGGTCATGCGCTGAATGATCCATTTAACGCTTTCCGCGTGAAGCGCAAAATACGCGCGGGCGCAGGCTACTTCGCCCCCAGCTCCGTGGCGCGCCGGGTGGCGGCGTCCACCGCTCCGATGAAGCCGCTGCGGACGCCGGATTTCTCCAGTTCCGCAAGTCCGGCGATGGTCGTGCCACCGGGGGAGGTCACCATGTCCTTGAGGACCGCGGGGTGCTCCCCCGTCTCCAGCACCATGGCCGCCGCTCCGGCGACCGTCTGCGCGGCAAGCCGGATGGCATCCGCCCGTGGCAGGCCGACCTTCACGCCGCCATCCGCCAGTGCCTCGATGACCAGATAAACATACGCCGGACCACTGCCGGACAGGCCGGTGACGGCATCCATCAGCTTTTCAGGAACCCGGACCGCCAGACCGACGGCACCGAGCAGCGCCTCCGCCGCCGCCGCATCTTCCGCAGTGGCACGGGAACCGAGGCAATACCCGGCCGCCCCCTTGCCCACCAGGGCGGGGGTGTTCGGCATCGCCCGGATGATACGGAGGTTTTCCGGAGCCGCGTCCTCAAGGGCTGCCAAGGTCACACCGGCAGCGATGGAAATCACCAGCAACGGCTTTCCGGCGGCGGCCCCGGCGATTTCCGAAAGCGCCCCGGCGATGTCCTGGGGCTTGGTGGCCAGCAGGATCACCTCGCTCGCTGAGGCCACCCCGGCGGCGCTCCCGGCGACGGAGGCTCCGGTCGCCTTCACGAACGCCTCCCTGGCCGCGGGAAATGGATCACAGCCGGTGATGTCCGCGGGCCGGGTCACCCCTGCCTTCACCGCGCCCTCCACCAGAGCCGTCCCCATTTTCCCGCAACCGATGACACCGAGTTTCATGGGCGGACTCTAACGAAGCCGCCCGGCACCACGCCAGTGTCATTTTACTTGGAGAAACAGGGCCGCCCGCCGATGGTTCCGGCCATGAAACTGTGGATCATCGCATGGATCGCGGCGGCGGCAATCGGACTGGCAGCGGAGATGCCTCCCGTGGAAAAAGCGATCCCCGCCCCAGTGCGGGAACTGGGTGAGCCTACACCCATCGAGATCAAAGGCGGCCTGCGGATGGCCGTGACCGCATCCACGGAAAAGGCGCAGGCCCATGTGATCCAGGGGATGAACCACCTGAACGGAGGCTGGGAGTTCGAGGCGAGCCGTCATTTCGCCGTCGCCATGAAGGAAGACCCGGAGTGCCTGCTGGCCCACTGGGGGATGGTGATGTGCCTGCTCTCCCCTTCCCCGGAAACCGACGAGGCCCGCATCGCCGCCAGCGAGCGCCTCATGGAGCTGATCAACCAGGGAAAGGGAAATGAACTGGAGCGCGGCTACGCCTTCGGACTCATCAAATTCCTCACCGACGGCGTGAACGAGGCCGCAAACGCTTTCCACAAAGTGTCCGAAAAATTCCCGAATGATCTCCAAACCGCCATCCTGGCCGCTCTTTTCAGCCGTTCCGGCTATGATGACCTGGGGGAGCCCACACCGGACCAGGAGAAAGCCGAAAAAACGCTGGAAGCGCTGATTGCCAAGCACCCGGAAAGCCCGCTGCCCCTCCACGCGCTGCTGCTCATCCGGGCGGAGGCTCCGGACCTCACCGGTTCACTGGAACTGGCGAGGAAACTCGCGCAGATGGCCCCGAACTACGCGCCATACTTCCACCTGCTGGGCCACTACGAATGGCGGTGCGGCAACCACGGCAAGGCGACGTCCGCCTTTGGCCGCGCCACCACCCTTTTCGAACGCTGGAGGGAAACCGAGAAAGCCCCCCTTGCGGATTGCCCGGAATGGGTGAAGGCGGAGTGCTACCGCATCATCGCGGTGTCTTCGAACGGTGACTTCGAAACGGCCTATGCCGCCGCGCGCCGGGTGGCCGAGATCCCGCTCCCCGAAGGCCGCCCCGGCTCCCCGGGGGCACGCATCCTGCTGTGGGAGGCACGCACCCTCCCCGCCCGCCTGCTCATGAAACGCGGCCTGCCGGGAAACACGGAGGAGGCCCTCAACTCCCTGCCAAAACCGGACACCCTCAAAGCCACCCGCGAGACGTCGCTCGCATCCTGGTGGATCGACGCCCTGCGGATCGCCCTTGATGCGAAACGCTCCGCGGAAACCGGAAAACTGGAAGAGGCGAAGATCACCGCCGCCGCCCTTGCGAAGCATGGCACCGCCTTTGAAAAGCTCCAGACGGCCTCCTCCCAGGGCGGGGAACGCTCCGCCTGGCACCGCGCGTTCCGGGCGATGGAGGTGCTCGCCAGCGAGCTGAACGGCCGCATCGCTCTTGCCAGTCCACCCGCCGCCCGGGGCTCCGCCTACAACTGGTTCCGCTCCGCGTCCGACCGCCAGCGCCCCTCCTCGCTGATGTTCCCTCCCGCCATCCTGGCCCCCATGACCTCACGGGTGGGCGATTATTTCATGACCGTCGGCAGGCAGAAAGATGCCGCCGAGACGTATGAGGAAGCCCTCCGCCAGTTCCCCAACGACATCGACACCCTCCGCAGCCTGCAACTGGCCTACCAAGGGGCCGGCATGAAGGCGGAGGCGGAGAAGGCTGCGGCGACCATCCGCACGCTGGAGGAAAGCCGCTGAGGGTCTGCCATCAACGGGAGCGACGGCATTCTTTGGCAGGGACGGTTTTCCAAACCGTCAGGCGGGGTGAATGTCCCAGTATCCCGTGATCCCTATCCCTGATGACCTTGCGCGGCTTCTCTGAGGGGGAACCACGCCAGGAGAACGGACACCATGAGGCATCAGGCACCGCCCCCGCCGGACGGTTTGGAAAACCATCCCTGCCCATCAAGCATGCCATCCGCACCTTGGTTGCCCGCACCGTCTTCCTGGGTGACCTCATCCCCCAAAGCGGCGGAAGGCCGCCGCACTCCATAAGCTGCCGCAATGCCCCGGCACCCACCCTGAACGCGGCAGCGTCATGGAGTGCGGCAGTCTCTGCCGCTATCAGTAGCAGGCAGGGCTCGCCCCAAAATGAAGATACCATCCGCAAGTTGGGACGTCGTGGTTTTCCCCACATCATCCGGCATGTGCCATCCACCCCCAAAGCGGCGGAAGGCCGCCGCACTCCACAAGCTGCCGCAATGCCCCGGCACCCACCCCGCAGGACGCCATGGAATGGAACGCTCCGGCGATCGCAGCATTTTACGAAAATCCCCAAAAAAAGCGCCGCCGGAGGGTCCCACCTCCGGCGGCGAACGTTTTCTACCTCTTAACCCACACCCATGGGAGGGATAGCGAACGATTTGCTGTTAACACCCTTACATAAAACACGCCGTGAAGCGCGCTTTCATAAGGTCAGACATTCCTGAATACGAACCGTTCAAACTTTTTGGAAAAAACTTCGGTTTTTTTGAAAATCACCATTTCACGGTCTTCAGATACTCGACGGACTGCGGGATCTGCTCCACGGAGGTGGGGGATTCGTCCTCGATGAAGTAGTATTTCACGCCGACTTCCTTGGCCGCCTTAAGGATGGCAGGCCAGTCCATCTGGCCGGTGCCGAGGGGGACGTCGTTCTTCACGTCCGTGCCGCCGGAGTGGTTGCCCAGCGCCACGCCCTTCTTGAGGTCCTTCAGGTGCATGAGCTGCCAGCGGGAGCCATACTTCTTCAGCAGGGCGACGGGGTCCTGGTCCGGCAGGACGGCCCACAGGGTGTCGAGCTGGTAGGCCACGGTGTCCTTGTCCGTCAGCTCCATCAGCAGGTCGAACAGGGTGCCGTCGCCGTGCTTGTGGAACTCATAGCCGTGGATGTGGTAGTAGAACTGGATGCCCTCCTTTTTCAGCGCGGCACCCGCCTTGTTGAAGACCTCCGCGGCGTCCCGGGTGTCCTGCTCGTCAAAGCCGTCCTTGTGCGGAATCCACGCGACACCGGCGTATTTCAGCCCCAGCGCCTTCGCCTCCGCGGCGACTTTCTCCGGCTCGGACTTGTAGCGGTCATACGGGTAGTGCCCGGCGATGGCGGTGAGGCCGTTCTTCTTGAGCAGCGCGAGGAACTCCTCCGCACCCAAGCCGTAGGTGGTGGCCAGCTCGACTTCCTTGAAGCCCTGCTTGCCCACCCACTCCATGGTGCCGGGGACGTCCTTCTTGAACTGGTCCCTCAGCGAGTAGAGCTGGAGGCCGGCGGATTCCGAAAACGTCTCCGCGGAGGCGCACAGCGCACCGGCAACCAGCGCGAACAATGACAACAGTTGGATTTTCATACGGTGCCCGGAAGTTTGCGCGGTTCCCGGCGGCGCGAAAGGGCAAACTTAAACTTGGAAGTTTCCCGCCGTTTCCCGACGCTCCGCCCATGTCGCAGCCCGCCATCGAAGTCGAACGGATCGCCGAACTGGCCCGTCTCGAACTGACCCCAGACGAAATCGCGAAGTTCCAGCCGCAGCTTGAGAAAATCCTCGGCCACGTGGAGACGCTCACCGCACTGGACGTCAGCGGCGTGGAGGCAACGTCCTACTCCGCCCCCATCTTCGGCCGCATGCGGGATGACGTCCCGCACGAAAGCCTCGCCCCGGAAGCCGTGCTCCAGAACGCCCCGGACCAGGCGCAGGGACAGATCCGCGTGCCGAAAGTCGTCGCGGACGCCTGAAAAAGTCGATGGTGGAGAGTTGATGGTTGATGGACAGACTTCCACGGCGTCGCTCTTCAGACCATCCACCATCTACTATCCACTCTCCCACTTTCCATCCATGACCATCACCTCCCTTCGCCAACAGCTCGTTTCCGGCGAAACCACACCCGCCGCCGCCCTGGAAAAACTCGCCGGTGAGATCGCCGCGCGTGACGGCCTGACCGGCGCCTACCTTTCCCATGATCTGGAGTCCGCGCTGGCGGAGGCCGCGGACGCGGACCTTTCCCTGCCGCTGGGCGGCGTGCCCATCGCCATCAAGGACAACATGAACGTGCTGGGCCAGCCGTGCACCTGCGCCTCGAAGTTCCTGGAAAACTACCGCGCGCCCTACAACGCCACCGTCATCACCAAGCTGCGCGCCGCCGGGGCCATCCCCTTCGGCCGGACGAACATGGATGAGTTCGCCATGGGTTCCGCGACGGAGAACTCCGCGCTGGGCAAGACGCTCAACCCCGCCGCCCCGGGCCGCATCCCCGGTGGTTCCTCCGGCGGCAGCGCCGCCGCCGTGGCGGACCGCACCGCCGTCGCCGCGCTCGGCTCGGACACCGGCGGGTCCATCCGCCAGCCAGCGTCCCACTGCGGCGTGGTCGGCCTGAAGCCATCCTACGGCCGCGTTTCCCGCTACGGGCTGGTCGCCTTCGCCTCCTCGCTCGACCAGATCGGCACGTTCACCCACTCCGTGGAGGACGCCGCGCTGGTGCTGCAGGCCATCGCGGGATTCGATCCCGCGGACTCCACCAGCCTGGACGAGCCGGTGCCGGACTACTCCGCGAACCTGCATGCGGGCGTGAAGGGCCTGAAAATCGGCCTGCCGAAGGAATACTTCGGCGAGGGCATCGACCCCGGCGTGCTGAAGCTCATCCACGCCGCCGCTGACAAGCTGAAGGCACAGGGCGCGGAGCTGGTGGAAATCTCCCTGCCGCACACGGAATACGCCGTCGCCACCTACTACGTCATCGCCCCGGCGGAGGCATCGTCGAACCTTTCCCGGTTTGATGGCATCCGCTACGGCCACCGCGCCGCGAACCCGGCTGACATCATCGACCTCTACAAAAAGTCCCGCGAGGAAGGCTTCGGGGACGAGGTGAAGCGCCGCATCATCCTGGGCACCTACGTCCTTTCCTCCGGCTACTACGATGCCTACTACAGCCGCGCGCAGAAGGTCCGCACGCTGATCCGCCGCGACTTCGAGACCGCTTTCGAAACGGTGGACGCCATCCTTTCACCCGTCGCCCCCGCCCCGGCGCGGAAGCTGGGCGCGGCGGGAAATGATCCGCTCCAGGACTACCTGGCGGACATCTACACCATCGCCGCAAACTTGGCAGGCATCCCCGCCATCTCCGTGCCCGCAGGCACCGTCGACTACGACGGCGACACCAAGCTGCCCGTTGGCGTCCAGCTCCTCGGCCCGCACCTCGGCGAGGCGAAGCTGCTCCAGATCGCGAAAGCGGTGGAGTGAAGCCACTGGGACCGCGGAATTCATTCCGCCCCGGAGAATCCGTGCATGCGAAGCCAAGCGGAATGAATTCCGCGGTCCCAGCCGGACAGACGGAAGGCAGGGACGTCACCCGCGCCGTAGCGTCGTGGCTGCGCCACGACGGCTGGGCGAATGGCCATCACCGGGCGAATTTCCGTTCTCGTTCGATCTCCTTCGTGGGCAGGAACGCGGAGCTGTCCGGGAAAAGCAAGCCCCCAGGGGTGACGGAGCATCCTCCCTACCGTCGTGGCGCAGCCACGCCGCTACCCTGAAGACGGCCACCATGATTTCCCATAAAGATTCAGGCGAAACAGCTTGAGACCGGGAATCTGAGGTGCATGAATGAAAGGAAGTGGCAGGTGGTAAACCTACCCTACCCGCCTCCGCATGATGACAAAATTCCGTCTCCCATTGTATGGCATTCTCTGGCTCGCGTTTGGGCCGTGGGCGACGGCTCATTCGGATCTCTCCACGAAATACAGAGAACTGTCCGGGTTGCCCGAAAAGTTGGCGAACCTCGCGCTGCAACAGGCACCTGCCGGCAAGGAGAAGAACGATGTGATGGATCTCACGGCGGATTTCGCAAACCTCGGGATTCCGATCCCCCAGGAAGGAAGCATTCTCTATACCCCGGGGGCACTTGTGTGTCATCTCGATCCGAAGGCTCACCAGCAGGTCACGGAGATCCTGGACGCTTTATACCATTACGACCACCTGATCGCTTCCTGCCGGATGTATGTGAAGTTGCTGAAGCCGATGCCGCCGGAAGAACGCTTGAAAACCGTACTGCGGATCGGATACCTGCCGGACCCCCTTCTGATGCAGTTGGTGGGTGAGCTGCATGGGCTGCGCAGATTGCCGCGGACCCAGCCTCCGGATCCCTTCCAGCAAACCGCCACGCCGGTAGTGATTCCGCTGACGGACAAGGACAAGGCACGCATCAACGAACTCGAAGCGCTTGTCACAAAGCTACTCGATATTTCACTGAAGCGACTGGAAGAGCAACTAGTGTTGCTGCCGTAGCATCGTGGCTTCGCCACGACGCTACCCGGAAGGCAGGGACCGCATTGCGGCATAGCCGCTATGTCCGCTTCGATCCCATTCCATGCGGTCCGGTTGGGGCAATGACACCCGCCTTCCCACTACCCATCTGTCAAAAGCATTCCCGCTCGGGGCCTCCACCCGGCACCGGGTGGAAAACCCCGGCCGCTATTCCGCTTGCCCCTCCCGGTCGCCTTCGTTACGCAGGGTCGCTCACCCGCCCGCCGGGATATTCCTCCAAACGCGAACGACCAATCTCATGCCAATCACACGCGCCCTCCTTTCCGTGTCCGACAAGACCGGCCTCGCCGACTTCGCCCGCGAGCTGCACGACCTCGGCGTCGAACTGCTTTCCACCGGCGGCACCTCGAAGGCCCTGCGCGACGCAGGACTTCCGGTCATCGACGTTTCCGAATTCACCGGCGCGCCGGAACTTTTCGACGGCCGGGTGAAAACCCTCCACCCGAAGGTCCACGGCGGCCTGCTCCACCGCCGTGACGACAAGACGCACCTGGCCCAGGCAAAGGAACATGACATTCCGCGGATCGACCTGGTGGTGGTGAACCTCTACCCGTTCGAGGAAACCGTCGCCAAGCCGGATGTGACGCTGGAGGAGGCCATCGAGAACATCGACATCGGCGGACCTTCCATGCTCCGCAGCGCGGCGAAGAACCACTCCCACGTGACCGTCGTCGTCGATCCGTCGGACTACGCGAAGGTCATCGGGGAAATGAAGGAGAACAACAAGGAGACCACCAAGGGCTTCCGCGAGCAGCTCGCCGTGAAGGTCTTCCTCCGCACCTCCCAGTACGACGCGGCCATCAACAACTACCTCGGCCAGTCCCGCCAGGGCACCCGCGCGAATTTCTCCCTCAACCTGCCGCTGGAGCAGGAACTCCGCTACGGCGACAACCCGCACCAGAAGTGCTCCCTTTACGGGAACTTCCGCCAGTTCTTCACCCAGGTGCAGGGCAAGGAACTCAGCTACACCAACGTCCTCGACATCGAGGCCGCGGCGGACCTCATCCTCGACTTCGTCCGCCCCACCGTCGGCATCCTGAAGCACACCAACCCGTGCGGTGTCGGCCAGGACGACGAGAGCCTCAAGGTGGCCTGGCAGAAGGCCTTTGAAACCGACCGCCAGGCACCGTTCGGCGGCGTCATCGTGGTGAACCGCCCGCTCAACCTGGAGCTGGCCCGCGTCATTTCCGAGATCTTCACCGACGTCATCATCGCCCCGGAGTTCGAGGCGGATGCCCGCGCCCTTCTCCAGAAGAAGAAGAACCTGCGCCTGATGAAGATGAACGACGGCTACCTGGCGGAGAAAAAAGGCTCCGTCATCCGTTCCTGCCCGGGCGGCCTTATGGTCATGGACCGCGACCACACCGCGCTGGGCCTGGACAACCTGGAATCGAAGGTGGTGACCAAGCGCCCGCCGACGGAGGAGGAAATGCGCGCCATGCGCTTCGGCTGGCGGATCGTGAAACACGTGAAATCGAACGCCATCGTCTATACCAAGTCCGACCGCACACTCGGCATCGGCGCGGGCCAGATGAGCCGCGTGGACAGCTCCCGCATCGCCGTCTGGAAGGCACGTGAGGCCGGTCTGGACCTGAAAGGCTCCATCGTCGCCTCCGACGCCATGTTCCCGTTCGCGGACGGCCTGCAATCCGCCATCGATGCCGGCGCGACCGCCTGCATCCAGCCGGGCGGCTCCATCCGTGACGAGGAAGTCATCGCCGCCGCGGACGCCGCCGGTATGGCCATGATCTTCACCGGCCATCGCCACTTCAGGCATTGATCCACCATCCGCCGCCATGACCGTGCCCGAAGACATCGAGGAAGAAAACTGGCTGGCCGAAGAACGCCGCAAGGTCGCGGAGTATCTCGACCTCGAGGGCTGCCGGCACGGCGGCATCGCGGAGTGGCCCACGGTCCACGTCTATCCGGACTTCGCGCTGTGGGCGGTCCAGTCCACGCGCCACGCCGGACGCACCGGCTGGTGGGTCATTTCCGGGGATGTGCCCACGGACTACATGACCACTGAGGATGGCGAGCATCCCCGCGACGCGCTCCGCCATTTTTCCAACCAATGGCGCGATGTGGCGGACCACATGCGCAGGGGAAAGGAACATCCGGTCTATAAATTCGGCACTTCCCGGGATTGGCCGGAACTGGCCCCGCAGCTCGAACTCCGCGCCAATGCCCTGGCCGACTGCGCGGATGACGACGAGGTGTGGGAAGAGGAGGACTGAGAGCCCGGGCGGGAGCCGCCACGCTTCCGCCCCGCCGTCCTTCATTTCCATTTGCCGAGCCGCCGCGGGACGCTATCATCCGCCGCGTGACGACCGAGCCAGAGTCCGCCCCCTCCCCTGAAACCCCGGTCAACACCGTGGTCCTCCGTTTCGACGAGGACCGGGACGACCGGCACCAGGAACTGGAGGCGGAGGCCCATCTCGTGCAGGCGATCCCCCGCAAAGGAGAGGTGGTCAGCATCGAGAACCAGTTCCATGCGGTGACGGAAGTGGTCCACAACTACGATGCGAACGGCATCGAGGTCCACCTCGGCCCGTCCGGAGAAACCCCGGAGGAAGCCCAGGACAAGACACAGCCGGACGCGGGGATTTGAGGAAGGCTGACCGCGAATCGAACGAATCCGGCTAATCTTGAAGAGGTCTATTTTCTTTCCTTCCCGTCTTTGCGGTGAATCTTTGATGATTTGCCAATGCCGCCGGTGGACAGGAGTGTCCACCCTCCTTACTCCCGCTGGATTCTCTTCATGCCCTCGAACATCAGGCGGTGGCTTTCGATGATCCGCTTCCGCATCCCATCATCCGGAACGGTGTCCCAGTTCCCCTTCTCATAGGTGCCTCCGAGCAGGATCCCGTCCGACCGAGGGAACATGTAGGTCAGGTTCGTGAGCAGATTGTAATCCACCCGCGGCTGCGGAATCAGAAAGCTGAGCTGGCCCTTGATGGGAACCAGCTCCGCGTCTCCGAACAACACACCCGCGCCCAGCCCCGTGCAGTTGAAGATGATGCCCTCCGGCAGCCCAAACACTTCCTCAGCCGTGGCGAAGTCCCGGACCACGATCCGGCCACCGGCTTCCTGCACCTCACCGAGAAGCTCCGCCAGATAAACGGCCGGCTCGATCATCATCGTGTGGAAACGCCGGGCATACGCGGCGGGAAACACGTGCTCGCCCGGCCCGAAATCATGGAAACCCACCTGCAGGTCATGCAGCACGCCGCCAGGACCGGCGATCCAGCCGTTCACCGGCGGGCCATCACTCAGGTAGTAGTTCGGCAGCCAGCGCACACCCCACTTCGGTCCCACCAGACTTTGGAAATAGCGGTAGGAAATGTTCGCCGCCTCCACGTACTGTGTGCCGAATTCCGGCGTCCGCCGGTGGTCGTCAAACACCGAAAACGGCCACCACTGCGCTCCCGCCACATTGGAGGTGGTGTGAGGTGGCAGGGCCTTCGTGTGGAGTGTCACCTTCGCACCACGCAGTTGCAGCAAGCGGGCGGTGCTCAGCCCCATGACCCCGCCTCCCACCACGGCGCATTCTTTCCCGGAAACATCCCCGGCAAGACGCGCCGCCAGCTCGGAACTGCCCCAGGAAAGCGTCATCCCTCCCCCTCCATGGCCATAGTTGTGAACCAGGATCTTCCCGTCCCTCTCCTCACGCCTGACCACGAATCCGGGCGAACGGAACGGCCTCAAGCCAGCGATGGTCCGGATCTCCAGCGAAGGATCCACCTCCACCGGCACCAGGTTCTGACCTTCCCTTTCCTGTTTTGGCGGAGCCATTTTTTGATCTTCCTTGTTTGCGGAAAGCTTCTCCTCGCGGCGGCAGCCCTGGATGGCTCCTGCTCCGGTTCCAAGAGCGAGGGCGAGGGCGGCGCGGCGGTTCATCATGGATTCCACGATCTTCCACAGACCGTCACTTCTGGCGATGGAAAAGACACGAAACGTATGGTAGCGAACCTCGTGAGAGATTCGTTACCCCCGGTGCATCACCCGCGCCTTTCCCGCAGCGTTCCAGCCATCGCCGCCACCAGCACGCTCGTGCCGATGAGGAGGCCCAGCGCCCCCCTGAGACCGATCCCCTCCGCCACGAACCCGATCAACGGCGGGCCGATCAGGAACCCCATGTAGCCCATCGTCGTCACCGAGGCCAGCGCCACGCCGGTCCGCACCCCGGGCATCCTCCCCGCGGCGGAGAAGACACACGGCACCACCGTGGAACAACCCGCCCCCACCAGCGCGAAGCCGACCAGCGAGATCCACGGCAGGTCCGTGGACAGGGCGAGCGCCAACCCCGCCGCCGCGGACAATCCGCTGGCCCGCACGAGGCTCACCGCGCCGAACCGCGCCACCAGCCAGTCACCGGAAAACCTTCCCAATGTCATCGCCACGGAAAACGCCGCGAACCCCGCCGCCGCCACTGCTTCCGTCGCGCCCAGCGTCTTGTGGAGGAATACGCCGGTCCAGTCCGCCATGGCACCCTCCCCGAGCAACACCGCCACCGCCACGATCCCGAGCGGCACCAACGCCTTCGGCGGCAGCATGAATCCACCGCCCTCCGTTTTTTCATGCCGGTCCATCCCATGCAGCAGGTAGCGGCATCCGAACAATGCGCTCCCGCCCAACAGCACGCTCACCAGCGTGAAGTGCGGCAGCGGCGGCCAGCCCAGCCATGCCATGACGATGCCAAAGCCCGCGCCCAGCAGTCCGCCGAAACTGAACATGGCGTGCATGGAGGACATCACCGGCTTTCCATGGCTGCGCTCCACCACCACCCCCTGGGCATTCATCGCCACATCGAGCGCACCATGTCCGCAGCCGAAAAAAAACAGCGCGGCCCCCAGCGTGACGACATCCGGACACAGTGCCAGCAAAGGCAGGGCCACCGAAAAAGGGACCACCCAGAACATGCACAGCCGTTCACTGCCGAAGCGGCCGTTGAGGATGCCCACCAGCGGCATGGTCACCACCGCACCCGCCGCCACACACAGCAGGGCCGCGCCCAGGACGGCGTGGTTCAGCCCGAGTTCCTGCTGGATCAGCGGAATCCGTGACACCCATGAGGCGAACAACGCGCCGTTCATGAAAAACAGGAAGCTCACCGCCAACCGCGCCTCAAGCAACTGCCTTGCCCCGAAGCTCCCCGCGTTTCCCTGCTGGTTGTCCATCCGTGCGGCAACCTATCAGGCCGCCCTCCGCCCGCAAGGCCGCATCCGGACCGCCCCCCGCGCATCACCGGTTGACCGCGGAACATCCCGCATCCTTACTACCACCGCCGCCCATGGAACCCCGCACCATCCACCATCCCGCAGGAGCCGTCATCGCCCGCACGCCGAAAGTCGAGGACATCCCCGCGATGATCCGGCTGCACCGCAGTTGCTTCCCGCCCAGCATGGGGACGGACGAAGCATGGCGTGAGGACCAGTTGCTTTCGCACCTGAAGGTGTTCGAGGAAGGCCAGGTGCTCGTGGAAAGGGACGGGGAGATCATCGGCGTATCCTCCAGCCTGATGGTTTCCATGGGCCGGGATCCGCTCCGTCACCACACTTACTACGGCATCACCGACGACGGCTATTTCTACAACCATGACCCGCAGGGGGACACCCTCTATGGCGCGGAGGTCTATGTGGACCCGGCCTGCCGCCGCCAAGGGATCGGCGCCATCCTCTACGGCCTCCGCCGGGATCTCTGCAAGCGGCTGAACCTGCGGCGCATCCTCGCCGGTGGCCGCCTCTGGGCCTATGAGCAGTATGCCTCGAAATACACTCCGGAGGAATACGTCCACGCGGTGCAGGACGGCATCGTCCGGGATCCGGTGATGGGCTTCCAGCTCAGCGAGGGCTTCGTCGTGCGGGATGTGATGGCCAACTACATCCGCGATCCGCGGAGCAGGAACTACGCGACGCTCATCGAGTGGCTGAACCCGCACTACCGCCAGCCGCCGGAAGCGGAGGACCGGAAGGTGCGCGTCGCCTGCGTCCAGTATGCCATGCGGAAGATCAACAGCTTCGAGGAATTCGCCGAGCAGGTGCGCTACTTCGTGGAGACCGCGGGCGAGGACTACGGCGCGGACTACGTCCTGTTCCCGGAGTTTTTCTCCGTGCAGCTCCTCTCCGCCATGGACCCCACCGGCTCCCGGGAAGGGATCCGCCGCCTGGCTGATCTGACGCCGCAGTTCCGTGAGTTGATGTCCACGCTCGCCCGGCAGCAGGGACTGCACCTCATCGCCGGGTCACATCCCGTGTTGCAGCCGGATGGATCCTTGCAAAACGAAGCGATGCTGTTCCGGCCGGACGGCACCTTCGTCTCCCAGCCGAAACTCCACATCACCCCGTCGGAACGGACATGGTGGGGCATCAACGGCGGGCGGTCCCTCCTCGTCATCCAGACTCCGAAGGCGAAGATCGGCATCCTCATCTGCTACGATGTGGAATTCCCCGAAGCCGCCCGCTACCTCGCGGAGCAAGGCGTCGAGATCCTCTTCGTCCCCTACTGCACGGACAACCGCCAGGGCTACCTCCGGGTCACGAAATGCGCCGCCGCGCGTGCGATCGAGAACCAGATCTACGTGGTGACCACCGGTGTGGTGGGGAACCTCCCGGACGTCCCGGCGATGGACATCCACTACGGACGCGCCGCCGTGTTCACGCCCTCGGATTTCGAGTTCGCACGCGACGGCATCCAGGCGGAGGCGGATCCGAACGTGGAGACCATGCTGGTCACGGATCTGGACATCACCGACCTTTACCGCAGCCGCGAGGCCGGATCGGTCACGCCCTTGATGGATCGCCGCCGGGATCTGTTCGAGCTACGGGTCAATCTCGTCGCCGACGACGTCCCGTAGCCCGGCCGGTCACGTGCAGCCACGGAGCAGGAAAAACACCAGCAGCACCGGGATCGGCACGCCGATGAGCCACAGGAGGATCCATCCGATCTTGCCGGATTCCGTTTTCCATACCCGGGATCTCCGGGTGGGTGAGGTCGTCGTTTTCATGGATTTGACGGCGGTGGGTTGAAACCGCCGGAATCCATCCCCGCATTCGGCATACCATACGATTTCAACGGCATCCGGAGGGAGGGAGGGATGCAAAAGACGCGCTTCCTCATCCGGGGAGTGCGTTTTGCCAACTGCCGGAACATCGTTGCCCCCGTCAATCCATTCTCCGGCAAGGGCATCCAAAATCCCCACCGATGGCACGCTGCGAGCGAAGATGGAATTTCCGTCCCATGTCCCGCTCCAGGTCCAAACAGCCAGCCAGCCGTGAACCCGACCACCACTCCCATTGACCGCCACAAGCGCATCACCCTTCTTTTCCTGAAACATGCCTCTCTCCGGAGTTCTCCGCCGGATGAAAAGGCCGCGCGCCTCCTCGCGGAGGATCTGGAAACATTGGGCGCTCCTTTCGTCCGGGCGGGACGCCTGCTGGCCGTCCGCGGAGACCTCCTGCCGGAAGCGGTTCTCGCCGCCTTTTCCAAACTGGACGAGAGCCGCTGCCGGGATGACGACCAGGAAGTGGAATCCATGGAAACCATCGACCAGGTGCTGGAGGATGAGATCGGGAAAAAGGCGCTGCGGGCGTTCGCTTCATTCCATCCCCTGCCGGACCGCTTCTCCGGCGCGGGCCAGGTCCACCTGGCGACGCTGCACGACGGACGCCAGGTTTCCGTGAGGGTCCAGCGTCCCAAGGCCCGGCAGCGCACCGTCCGGGATCTCGACACCCTCGCGGAAATCGCCGCATTCCTCGACGATCCCTCGGGCCGCGGCGCGCACCACCGGTTCTCACGCTTCATGGACCGCCTCCGCATCACCACCCTCCGGGAACTGGACTACCGGCATGAGGAAGCGGTTCTCCGCGACCTCCGTGAGAAACTCAGCGGCTACTCCCGCCTCCGCGTACCCGTTCCCGTCGCGGAATTCTGCTCCGGCCGGGTGCTCACCACCGAATTCATCGACGGGACGGAAATCTGGGGCGCACCGCCGCGCTCCACGAGTGGATCAAAGGATCTGGCGGAGCAGTTCCTCGGCGCCTATCTGGACCAGATCCTCCTGCATGGGTTGGTCCACCCCCAGCCGGACCTGGAAAACCTGCTGCTCACCGGGGAGGGCGAGCTGGTCATCACAGAGGCGGCCGGAGCCCTCAAGCTCGGGGCTGCCGCACGCTCCATCTTCTGCTTCCTGCTCCATGCGCTCTGCGCGAAGGATCCGAAGGCCGCCCGAGAGGCAGTCCTCCGGCTGGGACGCCCCCGGTCCAGCGACGCGACACCGGACAATGCCGCATTCTCCGCCGGCATCAGGGAAGCCCTCGAACAAGACGGGATCAAAGAACGCCTCCGCGCCGTGGCGAGGGTGGCCGCCACCGCTGGCAGGCCGCTCCCCATGGACATCTGCCGCATCGCGGACTTGTTCGGGAATCTCCACATCAGCGCGGAGGCCATCCACCCGCACTTTGATACCGGGCGTTTCATCACCTCGCACATCCAGGAGCAAATGAAGGAGATCCGGGAAAACACCGTCCTGTTCCAATCTCCCTCCGCCGCGTGATTTGACGCAATCCGGCAGACCCTCCATTCTCCGCATCACCCTGCATGTCCTTCGCCCGCATCCTCCTTCCCGCCACCTGCTGCCTGTTGGTCGGCTCCTGCTCCCACCTCTCACGGAACGCCCGCAACTCCACGGAACAACGCCCGCAGGCCACCGACCTCCTTACCGGAGCGGGGAATCTGGGCATGGGACTCTTCCGGGGGACCGCGGTCAGCGCCATCCGCCAGCCGGTGACCACCGCCACCCTCGGCGTGTCGGTTCTCTGGCACCGTCCGCGTGAGATCGTCTCCGCGAATGTGAACGTGCCGCTGAAGCTGGCGCTCACGCCACCGCCGGAGGAACAGCCGGGGACCATGGCTTTTGAAAGGCTTCTCGACCGGTCGAACCTGCCGGCGGCCAAGTCCGGCAAGCTGACATGGCTGGTGGATGGCAAGCGGTTCT